>JAIBCN010000147.1 GCA_019694155.1 Vicinamibacteria bacterium
TGCATGAAGCGCTCAAGACTCTGGCTGGTGAATTGCGACCGGAAACGCTCGCGGGGGTGCGGTCATGAAGTGCGTTCGCGAAGATCTGAAGGCTCACATCACGGACGTCCTCGTGGGTGAGGCCGGGACGGCGGTGAAGGAGGAAGTGCTTCTTCACCTCGAAAGCTGCGCCTCCTGCCGGGAAGACCGGGACAGGACGGCGCTCGTGCTGGGGCTCCTGAAGGAAGCGCCCCCGTGGGTGGAGTCGTCGGCGGACGCGGATACCTTGTCGGCGGTCCAGAGGCAGAAGGTCGAGAGCCTCGCTGGCCGTCGGGCCCCCGCGGCCCGGGCCGCGAAGCCCGCGAGTCTGCCCATGTCGTGGCTGGCCATGGCCGCGAGCCTCGCGGCCGTAGGCATCGCCCTCGTGCTCGCCCGGCGCGGAGTCGAGACACCCATCGAGGTGCCGGCGCCCGCGGCGACCGCAAGTTCGGTTCATGAACTGCCCCAGGCCCCCGAGGGACCGATGCTTCCTCGTCCGTCGGTTCTCGCCACACCGGAGTCGGTGACGACGCCCGCCGCGGAGCGGAGTCGAACTCCGACCCAGGTGCCGGTGGCGCCCGAGGCGATGCGTGAATTCAGGCGTCAGGTCGAGGCCGAGCAGGGGAGAGTCCTTCCCCAGGCCGCGGAGTCGAACGAGGCGCCGCCCGCGAAGAAGGACAGGCAGGATTCGGCACCTGGCCTTCAGGGAACGGCGGCAGGCGCGGCCTCCATCGGGGACCTGGGCGGCCGGCCCGCCGACCTCGCGCCCGCTCCCGCCGCGCCTCCGGCTTCGGCGGAAGCCAGGAAGCAGGAGATGGAGGCTCTGCGGAAGTCGCTCGCCCAGCCTGGTCTCGCGAATCCTCGCGCCTCCGCGGATGAGATGCGGTCGGAACTGCGGGAGAGCGACGCCCGTCAGGCGAAGGCGCAGAGGCTGCGGGAACTCGAACAGCAAGACGCTCGTGCGTCCGCATCGGCGGAACCGTCGCGTCGGAACCAGCCGGTCCAGGCGCCGCCGCCCCGCGACATGTTCTTCGAATCGAAAGGCACCAATCCCTTCATCGTGACCGAGGAGGATCCGCAGGCCACTTTCGGCCTCGATGTCGACACCGCCTCGTACATGCTCACGCGCAACTACCTGAACCGCGGCCTGCTGCCTCCGGCTTCCGCGGTGCGCGTCGAGGAGTTCGTGAACGCCTTTCCCAACAACCTCCTCGCCGACCGCGGCGGCGACTCCGAGTCGGCCTTCGCGGTGCGGGTGGATGGCGCGCCCAATCCGCTGCATCCCGGCTACCACATTCTCCGCGTGGCCATGAAAGCGAAGGAAGTGGACCCGCGTGAGCGCAAGGCCGCTCACCTCACTTTCGTGATCGACGTCTCGGGTTCCATGGCCGCGGAGAACCGGCTGGGCCTCGTGAAGCGGAGCCTGGGCCTCCTCATCGACAAGCTCGACGAACGCGACACCATCGGCATCGTGGTCTACGGCACCAACGGGCGAAGGGTCCTGCCTCCCACCTCGGCTGACAACCGGGAGCGGATCATGTCCGCGATCGAGCGGCTGCGGCCCGAGGGGTCCACCAACCTCGAAGATGGCCTCGAACTCGGCTACGAGATGGCCATGGAGTCGTTCAGGCGCGGGGCCAGCAACCGCGTGGTCCTGTGCACGGACGGCGTCGCGAACACCGGCGAGACCGAGGCGGACGCGCTCCTCGCGCGGATCCGTTCGGAAGCGAAGCGCGGCATCGACCTGATGGCGCTCGGCTTCGGCATGGGGAACTACAACGACGCGCTGCTGCAGCGCCTCGCCGACGAGGGCAACGGGCAGTACGCGTACATCGACGATCTCGGCGAGGCCCGGGCCTTCTTCCTGCGCAGGCTCACGAGCGTGCTCGAGGTGGTGGCCCGCGACGCGAAGGCCCAGGTGGAGTTCAATCCCGCGCGGGTCGAGCGCTACCGCCTGCTCGGCTACGAGAAGCGCGACGTGGCCGACCGCGATTTCCGGAACGACGCGGTGGACGCGGGCGAGATCAACTCCGGCCACAGCGTCACTGCGCTCTTCGAGGTGAAGCTCGTCGCCGGCCCGGGGCGGGGACGCATCGGGGTCGCGCGCATCCGCTACAAGACGGGTCCCCGCAGCGAGGGCACGGAGTTCTCGCGCGAGATCGCGGACGAGGCGGTGGCGCGGAGCTTCGAGGCGGCCTCTCCCGCTTTCCGGACCGCATACGTCGCGGCCCGCTTCGCCGAGCACCTGCGCAAGAGCTACTGGGTGAAGGACGAGTCGCTCGCCGCTCTGCAGCCCCTGGCCGATGAGCTTCCCGAGTCGCCGCCCGCGAACGAACTGGCGGACCTCATCCGACGGGCCGCGAGACTGGTCAGGCCGGTGGTTCGCGAGGACTGGTAGGGCGTAGCAGGCTCGCGGGTTGGTAGTGGGGGGAGGTTGCTTCGTCGCGGGTACCAACGGAGTGGCTCCTCGCAATGACGTGAGGGGGGTACTGGACGGACAGCACGACCTTGGTGGTGATGTACCGTGGCTATGTGAACTTCAGCAACGCGTAGTTCTTTCGTCCGAGTCGGAGTACCAGCATGGTCTTGCTTGCGAGATCCCCCGTCCCGAGCTTGCGGTCCTTGTCGGCGCAACGGACGTTGTTGACGTACACACCGCCCTCGTCGATCTTGCGGCGGACTTCGCCCTTCGACTTCGACAGCCCGGCCGCCACCACCGCGTCGATGAGCGGCAGGCCGGCCTCGAGCTGAGCGCGGGGCAGTTCCTGGCTCGGAACGTCCGCGAAGATCTCGCCGAGCTGAGCGTCGTCGAGATTCTGGATGGAAGCGCCGAAGAAGATCTCGCTCGCGCGTTTCGCGCTCGCCAGTCCCTCGGAGCCATGGGTCAACTCGGTCAGCGACTCCGCCAGCCTCCGCTGCGATTCACCGACCGCGCCCCCGCCCGTTCGCGATGCGTCCAGCGCCTCGATCTCTTCGCGCGGCACCTCCGAAAGAAAGCGCAGGCATCGGGAGACGTCCGCGTCGGCTACGTTGATCCAGTACTGGTAGAAGGCGTAGGGGCTCGTGCGTTCGGCGGAAAGCCACACCGCGCCCTTTTCCGTCTTGCCCATCTTCGAACCGTCGGACGTGGTCAGCAGGGGACAGGTGAGGCCATACAGCCGGGCGCCCCGCATGCGCCTTCCGAGGTCGATGCCCGCGGTGATGTTGCCCCACTGGTCGCTGCCGCCCACCTGGAGCTCACAACCGTGTTTCTCGCTCAGGTGCACGAAGTCGTAGGCCTGCAGCAGCATGTAGCTGAATTCGGTGTAGCTGATGCCGGACTCCCGGTCGATCCGGTTCTTCACCGACTCCTTGGCGAGCATCACGTTCACCGGAAAGTTCTTCCCCACGTCGCGCAGGAAGTCGAGGTAGGAGAAGCTCCGCATCCAGTCGAAGTTGTTGACGAGGCTCGCCGCGTTCGCGCCGCCGGAGAAATCGAGGAACTGCCGCAGCTGCTTCTCGACGCCCGCGACGTTCGCCTGGAGCTTCTCCACGGAGAGGAGGTTCCGCTCCTCCGATTTCCCGCTCGGGTCGCCGATCATCCCGGTGGCGCCGCCCACGAGAGCGATGGGCTTGTGCCCGGCCTTCTGGAAGCGGCGCAGCATCATCAGGGGGAGCAGGCTGCCGACGTGGAGGCTGTCCGCGGTGGGGTCGAAGCCCACGTAGAGGGTCCGGCTCCCCGTGCGCAGCCATTCCGGGATGAACGCCTCGTCGGTGGACTGGTGGATCAGCCCGCGCCAGACAAGGTCTTCGTAGAGATCGGTCATTGGGGGCGGAGTTTAGCCGCCCGCCTTCCGACTACTTCGTCGGGATGGGAACGTTGCAGACCTCGATGCGGCCCACGGGGTACTTGAACCACTCCTCGGTTCGCGTGCGCCGCGCGGCGATGAGGGACCGGAAGGTCGGTGTGTCCGTGCGCAGCACCTGAAGAGCCGTTCTTTCGGCCGGCGGAACATCCGCGGCCACGCGGATCGACCTGATGGCCACGCGCTCCTCGGGCTTTTCGTAGAAGCCGAGGGCTCCGGCGCCGCGGGGCAGGGTCGACAGCAGTTCGATTCCCTTCACCACCCGGCCGAGCGCGGTGTCATTGCGATCGAGGTGCCGCGGCGCGTGGCCGATGACCACGAAGAGCTGAGCGCCACCGCCACTGTCCGCGCCATTGCCCCGCGCGGTGCCGAGCGTGCCGTAGCAGTGTGTGATCCAGGCCCGGCCGGACTTCGGATCGCGGGCCACCGGGAAGCCCCCCGACCATCCGGCCTCCGCCGCGTACACGTCGCCGTCGGGAGAGAGGGTGAAAGGGGTGCTTGCGCTCGAGGCGACGTCGAACTCCGCGGCCAGGGCGGGCTTCGCCTGCCGGATCGCCCGCTTTCCGGAGCCTTCGTTCGCGTCTCCCCATTGCGCGACGTAGTTGTCCTGGACCCGGTTGATGGTGAGGCCGTCGAAATAGCCTTCCCGTGCGAGCGCCTTCACGTTCGCGGCATGATTCGGCGCAAAGGCCGGCGCCAGTTCGATGACCACGCGTCCGCTCCCAAGCTCCAGGTACAGCGTGTTCTCGGGATCGAGCGTCCGCCAGTCCGTGGCGGAAGCGGCGGCGAGGACCGAAGCCTGGGTTGGGGCCGCGGGGGCCTTCGTGGGGCTGCCGCCCGTCTGCGCGTGCAGCGGGGTGAGGGCTGCGAGGCCCAACGCCGCCCCTACCAGGATCGGGATGTTCCTTCGCTTTCTTCTCACGCTCGGCTCCCGGGCGGCCGGCTAAGAGGCCGCCTTTCCTTTCTTCTGCTTCTCCACCATGGCGGCCACGTCCGCGAGGAGCTTCTTCGCGTCGTAGACGATGCCGTCCTTGATCGTGTACCTCACGCCGCCCTTCCAGTCCTCCTTGTTCGTCTTCTCGTTCAGGTAGAGCGCGCCGATGCCGTAAAGGGTCTTGAAGTTCTGCAGCGGATTCTCGGGAACGATCACCAGGTCGGCCAGAAGTCCCGCCCGGACGACCCCGAACTCGATGGGCTTCTTCTTCGGCTCCGAGAGAGTGAGGGCACCGTTCATGGTGGCGGACTGGATGACCTCCAGGGGATGGAAGCCCGCTTCCTGCAGCATCTCGAACTCGTTGATGTATCCGAAGCCGTAGGTCTGGTAGATGTAGCCGGAATCCGAGCCCGTGGTTACCCGGCCGCCCATCTTCTTGTAGTCGTTCATCAGGCGGAACCAGACCTGGTAGAAGTTTCGCCAGGCCACTTCGTCCTCCGTGGTCCAGTCGTACCAGTACGCTCCGTGGTTGGTCCGCGAGGGCTCGTAGAAGGCCATCAGCGACGGAAGGGTGTACTTCTCGTGCCAGGGCGCGTAGCGGAACTTCATCAGGTCGCGGCCCGCCGAGTAGATGGTGAGAGTCGGATCGAAGGTCGTGCCCAGCTTGAGGTGTTCCTCGAGGTAGGCCTTCCATTCGGGACTCCCCGGCGGGTAGATCTTGTCCCAGAGCCGCGCTACCTGACCAAAGCGCATGTACTCGTCGTTGCTGTTCTGACCCACGGGGTACGGCTGGACCACGTAGTCCTTGAGCAGCGATTCGAAGTGGCCGTAGAAATGCGTGACGGTGCCGAGGCCCAGGCGCGCGGCCTTGATGGCGTTCATCTGCGCCACCCCTCCCTGGTCGAGATGGGCGGTGGAGCCGAGGCCCAGCTTCTTCGCCTCATCGAGAAGCGCCGCCATGATTTCCGGCCGGTGCGACCCGAGCTTCAGGCCGTCGATGCCGTTCTCCGCGGCCCAGCGTACATATTCCCGGGCGCCCTCGGGCGTGTCGGGCGTGGGCTTGCCCCAGCCCTGGCCGAGACGCTGGTAGTTGTAGATCCGGGGCGCCACGATCTCGTTCCTCGCGCTGCGCTCCTTCTCCTTGATCGTGAACTCCGGATCGGAGAGCGGGACCCCGCGCACGGTGGTGACACCGTGGGCCAGCCAGAGCTTGTAGGCGTACTCGGCCTCTTCGTTCTTGGGCTTGGCCCCGGCGTGGACGTGCATGTCGACGAAACCCGGCAGGATGTACTGGCCGGCCGCGTCGATCTCGAGGTCGGCATTCTTCGGGTTGCGGCCGGGGGAAAGGGGGAGTCCGGGCGTTCCCGCCGGACGCACGGAGGCGATCCTGTTCCCTTCGATCACGATGTCCACGGGGCCGCGGGGTGGGCCGCCGGTGCCGTCGATCAGCATGCCGCCCCGGATCACCAGCGTCTTGAAGGGCCCTTTGCCCTCGTCGGGCCGTCGATTCGGGGCCGGCTTCAGCTGGTCGCCCCGATCCTGCGCGAAGGCGCCGGGCGGGGGAGAAAGGACGACGACGGCGAGGGCGAGGGGGGCAAGGCAGCGGAATCCGCGCATGATTTGGACGCTCCAGTGGAGTGGGGAACGAGGTTGCGGGAGTAGATCCGAAACCCACCCTTCCGTCAAATTCGGGGGAACTCCGGGACGAGCGTGCGAAACCGCACTTACGCGCGAGCCCGAATCGGGAGATAATGAGGCATGCTTGAAACTCTCGCCATGGCCTTGCTCGCCCTCTGGGTGATCGGCCTGATCACGGGGAACTCCCTGGCGGGCGCGATTCATGTGCTGCTGCTCGCCGGGCTCGCCGTCTTCTACTTCCATCGCCGCGAGGTCGCTCGCCTGCGCTCGATGGCCCTCATGGCCTCCTCCCGCACGATGGCCAACGCGATGGGCGCAGCCGCCCCGTCGCGCAAGCCCGCCGCCTCTTCGAAGTCGGGCCCCGCCGGCGCGTCTCGTCCGAGCGCGGCCGCCTGAGGACCCGAAGGGAAGCGGTCCGCACCCATCCGCGCCGCGCGCGGCTGCTATCGTCCTGCGCGTGAACGACCGGGCCCCGTCCCTTCCCGCGGCCCATCTGCGCGGCCTCACGCCCGAGACGCTCGTCGCCGTGTTCCCTGAGATCGGCTTCGACATGTCGCAGGCGAGGCGCGTCATCACACGCCTGGTGCACGACTACGGGAGCGACCTCCACGGCATTCCGGGGCTCAAGAAGGCGAAGGCAGAAGCGCTCCTCGCGGCCTCCCGGCTGGAGCGCCTGGAGGTGACGGACCGCAGGCGAAGCGCCGTCGACCCCTTCGTCAAGTACCTCTTCCGCGCCTCCGACGGCCGCGCGTTCGAGACGGTTCGCATTCCTCTCGAGCAGCCGCGCTTCTCGGTATGCGTGTCCTCGCAGGCGGGCTGCGCGCTCAAGTGCGCGTTCTGCGAGACCGGGCGCATGGGATTCGAGCGAAACCTCGAGCCCTGGGAGATCGTGGACCAGGTGCTGCGCGTGCGCAGCGAGTCGCCCGAGCGTCCGGTCACCGGCGTCGTGTTCCAGGGTCAGGGCGAGCCGTTTCAGAACTACGAGAACGTCATGACCGCGGCGGACGTCTTGCGCCATCCCTGCGGGGGGCGTATCGGCAGCGACCGCATCACCATCTCGACGGTCGGGCTTCTGCCCCTGATCGACCGGTACATGGAGGAGGGGCGTCCTTATCGCCTGATCCTCTCCCTGACCTCCGCCTTCGACGGGAAGCGCCAGTCGCTTCTGCCCGTGGCGGGCAAGTGGCCCGTGGAGGCCCTGGCCGAGGCCATGAAGAGACTGGCGAGGCGCCAGCGCAACGTCATCAACCTGGCCTGGGTCCTCATGTCCGGCGTCAACAGCGGCGCCGACGAAGCGCGCGAACTCGGGCGGCTGTTCAGGGGCGAGCGGGTCCGGCTCTCCGTGATCGACGTCAACGATCCCACGGGTCGATTCGAGCGCGCGTCCGACGAGGAGAGAGGGGCCTTTCAGACCGCGTTGTCCGAGAACGAGATTCCCTTCGTGCGCCGCTATTCGGGAGGCCCGGACATACACGCGGCCTGCGGCATGCTGGCCCGGCAAGCGCGGGGCGGAGAAGCGCACGCGGTCTGAAACGGCTGTAGTCTCCCGGCCATGCTCAGGTCGAAAACCCTTTCCCTCCCGCTTCTTCTCCTCCTTGCCACCCTCGCTCCCGCGCATGCGTCTGAACTCGCGGGCCTGAAGTTCCGCACCATCGGCCCCGCGAACATGAGCGGGCGCACCGTGGACATCGCGGTGGTGGAGAAGGATCCCATCATCATCTACGCGGCCACCGCCACCGGCGGCATCTGGCGCACGAAGGACAACGGAACCACCTGGGCTCCGGTATTCGAGAACGAGGCGGTTCATGCCGTCGGGACCATCTCGATCTTCCAGCCGAATCCCGACATCCTCTGGGTGGGCACGGGCGAGCGCGCGAATCGCCAGAGTGCGTCGTGGGGGGACGGTGTCTACAAGAGCACGGACGCGGGGAAGACGTGGACGAACGTCGGCCTGCGCGAGTCGCGCCACATCGGCCGCATCGCCACGCATCCAACGAACCCCGACATCGTGTGGGTCGCCGCCATGGGCAACCTCTTCGCGCCGAGCAGGGAGCGGGGCCTCTTCAAGACCACCGACGGCGGCAAGACCTGGCGCAACACGCTCTATGTCGATGAAGACACGGGCGTGGTCGATGTCGCGGTCGACCCGGGCGATCCTTCGATCGTCTATGCGGCTTCGCATCAGCGCCGCCGCGCGGCCTGGGGGTTCCACGGCGGCGGTCCGGGTGCTGCGCTGTGGAAGTCGACCGACGGCGGCGAGACTTTCCGCAAGCTGACGAACGGCCTGCCATCGGGGGAGTATGGCCGGATCGGCATCTCGATCTACCGCAAGGATCCGAGGATCGTCTACGTCTGCATCGAGCAGGGCTCCGGATACAACGCCTCCACTGAATACGCGGTCTATGAGGCCGGTGTCTTCCGCTCTGAGGACAAGGGCGAGTCGTGGAAGCACATGAGCAACTGGAACCCGCGCCCCACCTACGGCAGCCAGATCATGGTCGACCCGTCCGACGATCAGCGCATCTATATGGAGAACCCCTTCAGCTTCTCGGATGACGGGGGCAAGACGTTCAAGGCGCCGCCGCAGTCACTGCACGGAGACGATCGTTACGTCTGGGTGGACCCGAAGGACTCGCGCCACCTCATCAAGGCGGACGACGGGGGAGTGGGCATCAGCTACGACCGCGGCCTCAAGTGGCTCTACGTCTCCTCGCTGCCGGTGAGCCAGTGGTATCGGGTGGCCGTCGACATGCAGAAGCCCTTCTGGGTCTATGGCGGACTGCAGGACAACGGAAGCTGGGCGGGACCCTCGGCGACGCCGTACTCGTCGGGCATCCTCAACGACGACTGGATCCGCACGAACGGCGGGGACGGATTCTTCAGCGTGCCCGAGCCCGACGGCAGCGAGGTCTACTCGAATGGCCAGTACCTCACGCTGAATCGCTTCAACATGAAGACGCGCGAAGGCCGCGTCATCCGCCCCTGGAACAATCCTCTCGGCGAAGCGCCGAAGCTCGGAAACTGGGGTCCGCCGAAGCCGCTGGTGGGCGACTTCACGTATCCCGCCAACTGGGATGCGCCCATCATCATGTCGCCTCACGACACGAAGACGCTCTATGCCGGAATGCGAAGGCTCTTCCGCTCGCGCGATCGCGGAGAGACCTGGACCGACCTCGGCGACCTCTCCACCGGCGTCGATCGGCGAACGTTGAAGATCATGGGCCAGACCCCGAACGAGCGCACCCTCTCGCTCGATGACGGCGTGCCTTACTACGCGACCATCACCGCGCTCGCGGAGTCACCCCTCCGAAAGGGCTGGATCTACGCGGGCACCGACGATGGGAACGTCCAGATCTCCACCAACGAAGGCGTCACCTTCACGAACGTCGCGTCGAAGGTCACCGGTCTGCCGAAGTCCTCGTGGATCGCGGGCCTGGAGGCCTCGCGCCACACCGCGGGCCTCGTCTACCTCGTGGCCGACAACCATCGCAACGGCGACGACGCGAACTACGTCTTCAAGTCAACAGACAACGGCCAGACCTGGACGTCGATCGAAGGCGACCTGCCGAAGAACCGCTCGCTCCACACCCTGCGCGAGGATCCGAAGAACCCGAACCTCCTGTATCTCGGCTCGGAGTTCGGCCTGTTCCTGAGCTTCGACGGCGGAAGGCACTGGACCGAGCTCAAGAACAACATGCCGCGCATGGCGTTCTACGACCTCGTGATCCACCCGCGCGACAACGATCTCGTCCTCGCCACCCACAACCGCGGGATCTGGATTCTCGACAACTTACAGGCCCTGCAGGAGCTCTCCGCCGAAGTCCGCGCGAAATCCTCGCACCTCTTCACCATCGAAGAGGCGGAGGAAGTGCGCCTTTCGAATCCCAAGGCCCACGCCGGCGACATGATCTTCCGCGGCGAGAACCCGCCGAACGGAGCCATCATCGACTACTGGCTCAAGGCCGCGAACCCTTCGTCTATCGCACTCACCATTCATGACGCCGCCGGCGCCGAGGTCGCGAAGGTGGAGCCCTCCCGGAGCCAGGGAGTCAATCGCGTGGTGTGGAATCTCCGGCATCCGAGCCTCGCTCCGCAGACTTATCGCTACATGGGGTCGGAGAGAGCGCGGCCGCTCCCCGGCCCGCTGGTCCTGCCCGGCGAGTACACCGCGCGGCTGTCCGTGGACGGCGTCGTTTCCGAGAGAAAGTTCCGCGTGATCGAGGACAGACGCTTGAGCGTCACGCCCGCCGCCCGCGCCGCCTGGAACAGGGCTCTCTCCGCTCTGGCTGCGTCGTATCGAACCGCGACCGATCTCATCGAGAGGACGAAGGGCGGGGCCGAGCCTGCCCTCTACGAGACCGCGGTTCAGGCCCAGGCGCGAATCGCCGGCGTCTACGGGAACGTCGGGGCCTCCACGGGCATCCCCACCGCGGATCAGCAGACGCAGATCGCCGCCCTCACCAAATTCGTCGCCGAACTCGCGGCGAGGGTCAAGCCATGACTAGGGGCGGGCCTTCATTCGGGCGCCACGCCATCAGCGCTGCCGCGGCGCCAACCACCACGATGCCCAGCGGAATCTCCCATCCCGCGAGATGAGGGCGCCTGACGACCCCCGTCACTTGGGCCTGCGGATCCCCAATGACCTGGAAGCCGGCCCAGTGGGCGGCGCCCCGGGACCGCGCCATCGCGCGCTGCGCCCGGTTCATTGCGGCGCCCACCGTCCGCCCTTCGGACAGCTCCCGGTAGAAGGCGCTCATCAGGTCCCGCGTCGCGGCGTCGTCGACGTCCCACAAGCCGGCCACCACGGCGCGGCTCCCCGTGTAGAGGAAGGCTCGCGCGAGAGATGGCGCGGTCGAGGCTCTCGTCTTCGGCCCCGCCGACGATCGGCAGGAGGAGAGGGTGACGAGGGCCGCATCGAGGTTCAACGCGTAGATTTCTCGCGCCGTCATCCATCCCGTGCGCGACGCCGACTCCGGGGAGAGCACCAGCGCCGAGTTCATGGGCGCCTGACGATCGGTCACGGCGTGGGCGGCGAAATGAAGCGCGCTGTAGCGCGACCCCTGATCGAACACCGCGCGCGGCGTCGCGGCCGCGCCCTCCAGCAGGAGCCGGGTGGGGAAGTACGCGGCGACCTCTCGTCCTTCTTCGAGCGCGTGAGGCAGGGGTCCGAGCATGGCGCCTCGCGCGGAGGAAACGGCCGCCGACGCGCTTCGTGGATCGGAAAGCACCATGGCGCCTTTGCCGGCGGGCGGCGGCTCTTCGCGGAGGGCGGCGATGAAGCGCAGGGAGGGGATGTAGGCGACTTCATAGTGTTCGAGAAGCGGCCGGCCGTCCGCCGGATGCGGAAGGGCGCCGAAGGGAAGATCCGAAATGTCCCCGGTGGCTGCGACCATGAGCCGCGTGATTCCCCTGGGGAGCAGAGCAAGGGCCGGGGCGAGGAGCGCGCGCGAAAGGGCGACTCCGGACTGGTGGGCATGCGCCGGCTCTCCCTGGGCCAGCAGAGTGGAGAAGAAGAGCACCTGGTCCTTGAGGTCCGGGCCGCCACGGAGAGCGGTGACGGTGAGCCCTGACCGTGTCGCGATGAAGAGCGACGCCGGTTCGTCGAGGGTGTAAGTGAGGACCGCCTCTTCCGGTTCGAGCGCCGCGCGATGGTCCGTGGCCCGGCCCTTTGGCTCGGTCCACCTCCTCCCCGAAGCGCCCCGCTCCTCGAGAAGGATGTCGCGCTGGGCGTCCGCCTGTTCGCGCAACAAGGCTTTGCGCCTGGCGTCCGGGAGCTCGGCGAGCAGCTCGATCTGGATCCGGTCGAGGCGCGCCTCGGGATCCTTGGAGCCCTCCCGGCTGAACGCGGGACGGAGGGACACGCGCGCCGAGTCGGCGAGGTCTCGCGACCGCTCGCGTTCGATCGTCTCGAAGGCCATGGTCATGGCCTCCGACCGCCCTTCGTTCGAGCCGGCTGCGTGCATGCGCAGCCGGTAGGCGGCGGCATAGGCCTCATGGACGGTCTCGAGGAATCGCCACCGCAGTTCGGCGGGGAGATTCGCGCGAACCAGTTCGACCTCC
This sequence comes from Vicinamibacteria bacterium, assembly GCA_019694155.1. Taxonomy (GTDB): domain Bacteria; phylum Acidobacteriota; class Vicinamibacteria; order Fen-336; family JAGNNV01; genus JAGNNV01. Next base: position 12,496 of record JAIBCN010000147.1, read on the forward strand.
GAGAGCGCCAGCAGCGTCCACTCGAGCGCCCGCGCCCGGTCGCCCCTGCGTTCGGCGGCGCGGGCGGCTCCCAGGTGAGCGCGTGCGGCCTCGCCGGAAAGACCCAGGGCCGCGAGCCGGTCGCCCGATCTCGACAGCGAGGCCTCGGATTCAGGCCCTCCGCGGCTATCGAGGACGCGCGCTCGCTCGAGGCGAGCCAGTTCCTCCGCGACATGAAGACCCATGCGCCGGGCCATGGTCTCCGCCACCGCGAGTTCCCGGTCCGCGGCCTCGAACCTGCCGAGGGTGGCGAGGCACCGGCCGACCGCGATCCGCGTGCGCACGGAGGCTGCTTCGCGCCCGGGCTTCTCGAAGACCTTGAGCGCTTCCAGATACTCGCGCAGGGCCGCCTCTATCTGACCGCGCGCCTCGAGAGTCGAAGCATGCCCCTGTCGCGCCAGCGCGACGTCCTCCTCCAGATCGGGGGCCGCCTGATTCCATGCGATGGCGCGCTCGAAGTAGTCGCTCGCGCCGTCGAGATCGCCCGCGCGCAGCAGGAGGCCCGCGCTTTCCAGCAGCACATGGTGCAGGCCGCCGCCAAACCCCGTCGCTTCGGCGCTGCGCGCGGCGCGATCGAGCCAGGCTCGCGCGCTCTCTTCATCGCCCGACGCCTCGAGAGCCTTCGCGAGGTTGTAGGGCACCGCGAATTGCATCCGCACGGAGGTGTCCGGAAAGGCCTCCGATGCGGCCAGGGCCCGGCTGCTGTACGCGATGGCCTCGTCGATCCGGCCCCGATCGAGAGCGGCCACCGACAGGTTGTTGAGGGACGAGATGAGAATCTCGTCCTCGTCGAGCGACGTGGCGAGGTCAGCCGCGCGCAGAAGGCGCCGCTCCGCGGATTCGTAGTCCCCCCGGCCAAGGTCCAGGATGCCCAGGCCCTTCTCCGCTTCGGCTTCGGCCTTCCCGGAGGGCGCTCTCCGAGCCATCGCAAGCGCCTCCTGGCAAACCCGCTTCGCCTTTTCCAGATCGCCGCCTCCCCACCATGCCCGACACTCGCGTGCTCTTGCCCAGGCTTCATCCGCGGGTCTTCCCTCCGCGGATGCGAGTTGCGCCGCGCGCCGGTAGGTGAAGGCTGCCTGCTTGTTCTGCCGCCGGTCTTCGAGCCGGCTCCCTTCGGCGAGTGATTCCTCGAAGGTCGTCCCGCCGCTGCCTGAGCTCCCCTGGGCCGCCTCGCCAAAGGGGGCGCAAAGAGCGAGGACGAGGGACTGCAGCAACCGGGCTCGAACACCGCCGCGCCGGTTCGACATTGCCCCGCCGTCAGCGACGCCAGGCGACGCGGGTCAGCCGGCTGCCCGAGGCGTTGTCGCCCTCGATCGGGTCCACCTTCCAGAAGAACTCGGCCTCGTGCTCGAGTCTGCCGCGCAGAAGCGCGTCCGCCACGTACCTCGTCCCCAACACGCTGACCCGGGCGATCACCTGACCATCGGATGTGAAGAAGACAACCGCGTACCGCGCCGCCGGCTTGCCGTTCCACGAGAAGCCGAGTTCTTCGAGCCCTCGCACCAGCTCTCCGGCGGGGACGAGACCGGGAATCCCCTCGCCCGCGCCGCGCGCGATCGAGGGGGTTTCGGCAGAACGTTCGGCACGATTGAGGAACACCAGGCCCAGGCCTGCGAGGAGCGATGCCGCGAGCCCCATAGCGACCCAGGATCGAAGCCAGGGTTCTCTCGCCGTAGAGAGCGCCGATTCCAGGCCTCGCGGGATCGAAGGAGGGATCGCGGTGCGAACCGCCGCCAGCTCCTCCCGGCAGGCGGGGCAGTCCAGAATGTGGGATGTGTCCACGTCGCCTCGACCCCAGGCGGCGTCGACGATCTCGTGGGTGGTCAGATGACTGGCCCGCGCCGCTCTCTCGAGCCGCGCGAGGCCGTCGATGTCGTTCCGGCACGCCTCGCACGACTCGATATGCGCGGCCACCACCCGAGCCTGCTCCGGAGAGAGGGAGCGGTCGGCGAAGTCGTCGAGCAGATCGCGGGCGGGGTCCCCGCAGGGCGTTTCAGGAGTCATGGTCGAGAGCCGCGCCTCCAGCCGGCAAGGGGAGGTTTGATTGGTTGGGCGAGGGCGGACGGTCGGAGGTTACGAGGCTTCCTGCCTGCCAGGCTTTCAGGATCTCACCTGCCTGCCGCCGGCAGCGATGAACCTGCACCTTGACCGCCGCTTCGCTCTTGCCGAGATCCCGCGCGATGGCCGCGTAGGGCTCCTCGGCAAAGTAGACGCGGGCCATCAGTTCACGGCACGGAGAGCCCAACTCGGCCAGGAGTCGGCTCACCAGGCGCCGGCTTTCCGCACGCTCCACCCCGGATACCTGATCGGCGGGCATCGAGCGTCCGCTCATTTCCGGATGATCGCCCTCGGAATCCTCGCGCCGCCTTCGCACCTTCCGCCAATGGTCGATGGCCGCCCGTTGGGCCACCATGTAGATGTAGGTGCTGAGCGCGGCCTCTCCTTTGAACTGCCCGGCCCGAAAGGAAAGGATGAGGCGGCGCATCGTCTCCTGGCGGACATCGTCGCGGGCCTCTCCAAGTTTCAGGCTGGGAGCCGCGAGCGCGCGGTCGACCGCCGCGCCCACTTCGGCGAGCGCCGAAGGCTCGCCCCTGAGGAAACCCTCGATATCCGGCCGGCGATCGTCAGGGTGCACCGCAAACGCTCATTTTCGATTGTAACCCGCGGCTCGACGGCCACGCCCAACTCTCCAACAGCGGATCAGACCTTCCGGGAAAGGTCCCGGTATGTCGCGCCGCACGATTTTCCACGCAGCACTCACGAGGAAAGACATCATGAAGCTCCGTCAATATCTCCTTCTTTGCGGCCTGTTAGCGGCGAGCTGCAGCGGAGAGCGCGGGACCCCGGCATCTCTGCCGGCCGCACCATCGGGCGCGTATTCCCCCGGAGGAGGCTCGGTTTCCGCGTCGGATGCGGGCGATGTGAAGGTGGGAAACGGCGCGCTCGAGTTCATCCGCCTGCGCATGGACCGTCAGACGCCTTCGGGCGCCTCGGTCTTCAGGCAGTACGCGCTGCCGGGGGAGACCTACCGAATGCTGCCGGGCGAGGTCATCGAACTCTGGGCTGAATGGGACGCGGAATTGCACAAGGTCCCTACGATCATCCCCGAGAATCCGCGCTTCACCGTGGACTGGGGCCTCGGCGAGCCCGAGAGTCCGGATTTCACCGGCTGCGGTTCGTGCCTGCTCAAGCACCACTACCCGAATCCGGGCGTGTACCGAGTCACCGCGAGCCTCAACGACAAGAACGGCACCGTGGTCTCCCGCACGTTCTTCCTGGATTCGACCGAAGCGCGGCCGCTGCCCACTCCTTCGGCCACCCCGACGCCCGTGCCCACCGTCACGCTCACCATCGCGTGTACCGGTGAGGATTGCGACCCGGCCAATCGCGTGGGCGCCTTCTATGGCGGCTCCGGCCTGATCACGGGGTCCGGCTTCAGCTGCGGGAACTTCGA
>JAIBCN010000185.1 GCA_019694155.1 Vicinamibacteria bacterium
TTGCGGTCGAGGTCGCCCGTGGGTTCGTCGCAGAGGAGGAAGGTGGGGTCGGCCACGATGGCGCGCGCGATGGCCACGCGCTGCTGCTGGCCGCCGGAGAGCTGGCGGGGGTAGTGATGGATGCGGTCGGCGAGGCCGACGATCCGCAGCGCGGTCTCGACGTGCGCCTTGCGCTCGGCCTTCCTGAGCGGGGTCAGGAGCAGGGGCAGCTCCACGTTGCGGAACGCGGTCAGGACCGGAATGAGGTTGTACATCTGGAAGATGAAGCCCACGTGCCGGGCCCGCCACTCGGTCAGCCGCGAGCGCGACATCGCCGAGAGCGCATCGCCCGCCACCGTGATCGACCCCTCGGTCGGAGTGTCGAGGCCCCCGAGGAGATTCAGCAGCGTCGTCTTTCCCGAGCCCGATGGTCCCATGAACGCGACGTAGTCGCCCGCGTCGATGTCCAGATTCAGGCCCTGGAGGACGTGGATCTGCTCGCTGCCCCGGGTGTAAGTCTTGGCGAGATTCCGGACCCGGATGAGCGACGAGGAGGCGTCATTGACCTCGATTCGCATGGCGGGATTGTAGCCAACCGGTTCGAGCGGCGGAATGCGTTGGGGTCGTCATCCGCTGCTCGAGCTGGGTAGTTCCCATAAAACCATAAATATGGTAAACGAAGAGCGTGAAGACCACGATCGAACTGCCTGACACGCTCTTCCGGTCGGCCAAGGCACATGCGGCTCAGGAAGGCCTTTCCCTTCGGATCTTCTTCGAGCGAGCGGTCAGCGCCGAACTGAGCCGTAAGCGCGAGGCGGTGACGGCTCCGGGATGGAAGCGTTCCTTCGGCAAGCTCAAGGACATCAAGGCAACCACCCGCGAACTCCAGCGGGTCGTGGACCGTGAGTTTTCACGCATCGAGCCCGAGACTTGGAAGTAGCACTGGATACCAACGCACTGTCGGCCTTCGCGGAGGGGAGCGATGCGCTGGGAGCCGTTCTCATGCCGTTTCGAACTCTTGCCGTTCCCGTCACGGTCCTCGGTGAGTATCGCTATGGGCTCCAGGCCTCGAAGAAGAAGGCGCGACTGGAGGCCTGGCTGGACGAGCTACTGGGAGAAGTCCGGGTTCTCGAAGCCACCGCCCGTACGACCATGGTCTATGCGCGGGTTCGTAGCAGCCTTCGTGCGGCCGGAACCCCGATACCCGAGAACGATGTGTGGATCGCCGCGGCCGCGATTGAGCACAATCTGCCGCTGGTGACCCGCGACAACCACTTCGGGGTCGTGAAAGGGCTGGAGATTCTCGCCTGGTAGCAGGAACGGTTGACTACGCCTTCACCGCTCCCGCGGCTTCGAGTTCCGCCCAGCGCGCGTAGAGCCCGTCCACCTTGGCCTGAGCGTTGGTGAGCGCAGCGTTCGCGTCGATGAGGGCCTGATAGTCCGAGGCGATCGCGGGGTCGGCGACTTTCGCCTGCGCGGCTTCGAGAGCCTGCTCCGCCTCGAGGATCTTCGCTTCCATCTGATCCCACTCGCGCTGGTCCTTGTAGCTGAGCTTCTTCGCCTTGACCGTCGGTGCGGCCGACGCTTTCGGCGCCCCCGCCGGAGTCTGCGAAGGACGCGCGGCCGCGACCACCGCGGGTGCGGTCGCGGTCGGAGGCGGCACGTAGTCGCGGCCCTGCGCCTCTTCCCATTGCGCGCAGTCCGCGAAGGGCGTCAAACCGCCTCGACCGTCGAGGGCCAGGATCTGCGTCGACACGCGATCGAGGAGGTAGCGATCGTGGGTGACGAGCACGAGCGCGCCGGGGAACTCGAGCAGGCTCTCTTCGAGCACCTCGAGGGTCGGGATGTCGAGGTCGTTCGTGGGCTCGTCGAGCAGCAGCACATCCGCGGGCTCGAGCATGAGCTTCGCGATGACCACGCGCGCCTGCTCGCCGCCGGAGAGACGGCTGACCGGGGTGTCGAGCTGCTCGGGACGGAACATGAATCGTTTCGCCCAGCCGACGACATGAATCGAACGGTCCTGGAAGATGACCGAGTCGCCGGTGGCTCCCAGGGTCTGCCGGAGTGAGTGGCTCGGATCGAGGCGCGAGCGGTGCTGATCGAACATCACGATCTTCAATCCCTCGGCGTGAGTCACGGTTCCGCTGTCCGGCTTCTCCGTCCCCGCGAGCATCCGCATCAGCGTGGTCTTGCCGCTGCCGTTGCCGCCGAGGAGCCCGAGCCGCATGCCCGGCGAGAGGGTCAGCTCGAGTTTCGTGACGATCGGCCGCTCGCCGTAGCTCTTGGAGATGTGCTTCGCCACGATGAGCTGCTTGGTCCGACGTTCGGTCGCGGCGAAATCGATGCCCACGGTGGACTTCTGCGACCGGCGATCGAGGTCCGCGAGCTCGCTCTGCATACGCCCGGCTTCGTCGATCCGGGCCTGGGCCTTGCGGGTGCGCGCCTTGGCCTTGCGCGAGAGCCATACGAGTTCGCCGCGCACGCGATTACGCAGCGAGTCCTGATACGCGGCCTGGCCCGCGAGCAACTCGTCCTTCTTCTCGAGGTATCGGCTGTAGTTGCCGGCCACATCGCACATGCCGAGAGCGAAGGCTTTGTTGAGCTCGATCATCCGGCTGGTGATCGACTCGAGGAAGTAGCGGTCGTGACTGATGGCCACGAAGGCTTCGGGCTCGCGGGGGAGGAGATCCTCGAGCCACAGGATGCCTTCGAGGTCGAGGTGGTTCGTGGGCTCGTCGAGCAGGAGGAGCTCAGGCTCGCGGATCAGTTCGACCGCGATGGCGAGGCGCTTCTTCCAACCGCCGGAGAGGATTCCCGTCTTCGCGTCGGGGTCGTCGAAGCCGGAGGTCCCCATCATGATGGCGACTTTGGTATCGACTTCGTGAGGGTCGAGATGCGAATCATTGAGGGCCGCCTTCAGCACCTGCTCGACCGTGTGCTCGGGATCGAACTTCGGATCCTGGGCCACGAAACCGAAGCGCAGCCGCTTCCGCGCCGCGCGCGTGCCCGTGCTCGGCTCTTCGAGACCGGCGAGGATCTTCAGGAGGGTGGTCTTGCCCGAACCGTTCGGACCCACGAGGCCGATGTGATCGCCCTCGAACACGCCAAAAGAAAGACCCTCGAACAGCGGCGTCGAGCCGAACGATTTCCCCAGATCCTGACAACTCAACAACAGCTCGGCCATTAGTCTCCGCTCACGAGTTTCTCTTTCGCCTCCCGATTGAGGCTCTTGATTCGAAACTCTTCCTTCAGCCCTTCGCCCCACGTCCCGCACTCTTTCGACCACGCGAGCGTCACCGGAAGATGAGCGCGCGTGTAGCGCGAGCCTTTGCCCTCCTGGTGCTGCTTCAGTCGCGCCTCGACGTCCTTCGCGACACCCGTGTACAGCGATCCGTCGCCGCAGCGCAGCATGTAGACCCAGGGCAAGCGGGCCCATTCTAGTTGACGCGCCTCAAACCTCTTCTTCCGCCTCCGCCACCGCGCCGATCGTCTTGCGCATGGAGGCCGCCCAGAACGTGGCGGGGATGGCCATCAGTTCGCAGAGGACGAGCATGCGCGCCACGTTCTCGAGTTTCGTGCTCAGGATCTGAGCGCCGGTCACGAGATCGTTGTCGATGCCGCCCTTGCCCTGCAGGTACCAGTACTTCTCCATCGAGTTGCTGCCCATGAGCGAGAAACCCAGATGGAGACCCGCGAAGAAACTCATGAAGCCCAGAAACGCATAGAGCGGACGTTCCGCTTCGATCTTGCAGCCCCAGCCGGTGAGGCCCCGATAAAGGAACAGGGCGCCGAAGGCGACCTCCCCCGCATGGCCGCCGAGAGTGATGGCGAGGGTCTCGCGCGTCGAGTTGTACATGTAGAGGTAGAGCACGGTGAGAGCGACCAGGGCGACCAGGACCCCCTTGCGCTCGCGCTGCCACCATCCGAGGGTCACGATCCCAAACGCCCATGCCCAGACGATCATCGAAGAGCGCTCCAGATCGCTCATGGTGACGCCGCCCCCATTGGCGAAGTCGAAAGCCGGGATCGCGCTGTAGCCGAAGAGCCAGAGCACGGCGGTATGCCCGAGCTCATGAAAGATGGTGATGAGGGGCGAGAGGATGAACTTGAGGAACGGGAACCACGTGAGACCCGCTGCCAACACCAGGCCGATGCCCGCCGCCCGCCAGCCGGAGTATGGGATGCCGAGCGTCTCCGGAGGAGGGGGAGGGGGCGGCGTGCGGAGTGTCCAGGCCGGTGGCGATGTCGCCCCGGACCTTGTCGGCGTCACCGACGCCTCGGCCGTCGTCTCCGCGCGCGGCGCGCGCCACTTCGCGATGATGATCCCGCACGCCGGGCAGTCGGTGGCGTTTCCAGGTACTTCGCTGGCGCAGCGAGGGCAGGTCATGGGCGAAGAGAGCGCGACGTTATCGCGTCCGCTCCGAGTGTGGCACCGAATTGAAGCGGGCCGTCGCCGGATCTGGGTTGTCTGCCGTTCCGCCCCACATCACGAGTCTGCACGCGCTTCGTCCTTGACTGTCTGAAACGCCTTCCCGTCATTGCGAGGCCTCCCTCCGTTTCGGAGCGGGCCGAAGCAATCCCGCGGCTGGGTGGTGGCGGCCCGCTGCGCGCGCCGTCCCGCCACGAAGTCATCCAAGGCGGGACCCCTTGCCATGCATCGGCCGCGTGGGCCTGTCCGACGGGTGGACCCGCGACACGCGGAGCCATCAATAAACCTTGCAAATCCATCATGACATGTTAGATTTTCAAGGATGAATGCAGTCCGTCGGGAACGCTATCAGAAGCTCCTGAGGCTGAAGCTCCGCCGATTCCCGGCCGTGGTCCTGCTCGGCCCGAGGCAATCGGGCAAGTCGACTCTTGCCCTCGGTCAACCTTCCCCCAGAGGAGGCCGCAAACAACTCTTCGATCTGGAGAGGCCCTCGGACCTCGCTCGCCTCCGGGCAGCTCCGGAACAAGACCTTGGCGCGCTGCAGGCGACTCCTGGACTGATCGTGATGGATGAGGTCCAGCGGGAGCCCACGCTCTTCCCCCTGCTGCGACCCCTGCTCGATGCCTCCACGCGAAAAGCCCGCTACCTCCTGCTCGGAAGCGCGTCCCCCGCGCTGGTAGCAGGCGCCTCGGAGAGTCTGGCCGGCCGCGCCGCGTTCGTCGACCTCACCCCGTTCCTGATGTGTGAGCTGGCGCCGACACCCGTGAATCTCGCACGGCTCTGGTTGCGGGGGGGATACCCTCGGAGCTATCTGGCCCGCTCGGACGCGGAGAGCCTCGACTGGCGCGAGTCCTACCTTCGTGCCGTGCTCGAGCGTGATGTTCCCGCCCTGCGCCCCGGCTTGCCCGTGGCCACCCTCTCGAGACTCCTGACCATGCTGGCGCATCTCCACGGCGGCATCCTCAACGAGAGCGAGCTCGCGGGAAGTCTGGGCATCACCGCCCCTACCGTGGGTCGTTACATCGACCTGCTCGAAGGTTTGTTCATGATTCGCCGACTGCCCCCGTACTTCGCCAACGTGGGCAAGCGACTGACCAAGTCCCCCCGGGTGTACCTGCGCGACAGCGGCGCTCTTCACGCCCTTCTCGGCATCCGCGACGACGGAGGCCTTCGGTCTCACCCGAAGGTGGGCGCCTCGTGGGAAGGGTTCCTGATCGAACAGATCCTCGGCGCCCTGACGCTCCTCGGCGAGACGCCGCGGGGCCACTTCTGGAGGACGAGCGGAGGGGCGGAAGTGGACCTGATTCTGGAAGTGGGTGGGCGGCGGGTGGCCATTGAGATCAAGCTCTCCGGTTCTCCTTCGATATCGCGCGGCATGCACGAGTGCCTGAAGGATCTCTCTTGCCCCGGCTTCATCGTCCACGGCGGAAGGGACGAGTTCGCGATGGGTGATTCTGTCCGCGCGCTGCCCGCCCATCTCGCTGCTACGCCCGAGCGCCTCCGCAAGGCACTCCTCGGGTAGGGCCTTGGCCCACTTCAGGCTGGACGGCCGCCCCGCTATCCGGGCTTCGAGAAGGTCGTAACGTCCGCCGGGGGCACAAAGCTTCGATGCCAGGAGGTGCGGGAGCTTCAGCCCACCGACGCGGCACCAATGAGGTACTCGCTGAGCCGGCCCGCGATGTGCTGGAAGCGCTCGGTGTGAGGCCGAGCGCAAGTGAAACGAGCGCGATTCGCCGCCCATCTGGATGATCGCTTCGCCAGGCCGGACGAAATTCGATGATGCGTGAGGCCAAGAGCCGGGTTTGGCGGTCAAAGGTTCCAATGCGAACGAAACTCATGCTTTCCCGGGGGGCCATGGCTCTCGCTTTCGTCTCTCTGGCAGCCCCGGCCGTTCCGGCCCCTGCCGTGAAGTCGGACCGGCGGATCGCGGCGGACATCGAGCGGTACATGAGGGCCGCGGTCGAGGTCGAGCGGTTTACGGGGTCGATCCTGGTGGCGCGAGACGGAAAGCCGATCATCAGCAAGGGTTATGGCTTCGCGAACGTCGAGTTCGATGCGCCGAACACACCGGCAACCGTGTTTCGACTGGCCTCGCTGACCAAGCAGTTCACGGCGGCGGCGATCATGATTCTGCAGGAGCGAGGGAAGCTGAGCGTCGCTGACCCTGCCTGCAAACATCTCGCGGCCTGCCCGCCGGCCTGGCAGCCCCTGACGATTCACCATCTCCTTACGATGACTCACGGGATCCCCGGAGTCTCCGCGCTGGAGCTGGGGCCTCTCCGAGGCTTGCCCGTGCCCTGGGATCAATGGCAGGAAGCCACGGGAAAGAAGCCCCTGGAGTTCGAACCGGGGACGAAGTTCCGCTACCAGAACGCGGGATACACGCTGCTTGGCTTCATCATTGAACGAGTCTCGGGAAAGCCGTACGGGGAGTTCCTGCAGGAAAACATCTTTGCGCCGCTCGGGATGACGCGAACGGGCTACGAGGACCCTCTTCGCATCATCAGGAATCGAGCCATCGGCTACAAGCAGATGCCCGGGGACCCGATCACGAACGTGCCGTACCGGGAGGTTGTCGGGATGTACGCCGCCGGCGGCGTCTACTCGACCACCAAAGATCTCCTTCGTTGGGATCAGGCTCTCTATTCGGACAGGATCCTCTCGAAGCGGTCCCGCGACGAGATGTTCACGCCGTTCCGGGACATGCAGCCCGGTCGAGGGTACGCCTATGGCCTTTGGTCAAGCCGCGAGTTTGGCCGCCTCCGCCTGGCGCACGGCGGAAATGCCACCGGCTTCATCACCTATTTCGCGCGCTATCCGGAAGACCGCGTCACCGTGATCGTCCTGAGCAACAACGAGAGAGGTTCGGCCGGGAAGATCAGCAACGACCTGTCCGCGATCACATTCGGCGAGCCGTACGAGATTCCGAGAGAGCGAAGAGAGATCACGGTGGCGCCTTCGCTCCTCGAACAGTACGTCGGGCAGTACGAGTTCCAGTACCCCGAAACGAGCTACACCATAACCAACGAAGGCGGGAAGCTGATGCTGCTGGAGCCCGGGTACCCCAAGGACCAGATGTTCCCGGAGTCGGAGACGGAGTTCTTCTCCAAAGCCTTCGACGTGCAGATCAGGTTCGTCAAGGATGATTCCGGGAACGTCACGGGCGTCGTCGTGCGCCAGAATGACAGCACTCTCTTCGAGGTCATGAACGGTCGGAAGGTCCAGCCAGGTTTGAAACCACGCGCCTAGAATGCACGCCACAATGAACCCTCGTAACGGCCGATTTCCATTCCTCTGGCTTGGATTGGTCGCCGTCGGTACTGCTGCTGCTCAAACCGGATCGACTTCGAACCGGGCCGTTGCGGGCCTGTCTCAGCGGGACATACTGCGTCGTATCGAGGATTTCGGGGGGCTCAAAACGTACGCGAAGGAGAACGCGGTACTGCCTGTGGCGCCTGCGAATCGGGTCGTCTTCCTGGGGGATTCCATCACGGAGTTTTGGGGCAGGAAGCCCGCATTCTTCCCGGGCAAACCGTACCTGAATCGTGGAATCGCGGGTCAGACGACAGCGCAGATGCTCATACGGTTCCGCCAGGACGTGATCGATCTCAAGCCTGCCGTCGCGATCATCCAGGGAGGACTGGCGGACATCGCCGGTTTCGCCGGACCGTCGAGCCTTGAGGAGATCGAAAACAACCTGCGTTCAATGGCGGAGACGGCGAGTTTCAATCACATCAGCCCGATTCTTGTGGGAGTACCACCTGCGGCTGACTATCCGGGGCGCACGGGCCCGGAGCCTGCTGCGCAGATCGTTGCGTTGAACAAGCGGGTCGCGCTCTACTGCGCTTCATCAGGCTTCATCTTTCTCGACTACTACTCTGCACTCGTCGGGAGCAACGGGCAGATGAAAGCAGGAGTCAGCGACGACGGAGTGCACCCAAACGAGAAGGGGTATGCGATCTTGAAGCCTCTCGCAGAGAAGGCAATCGCGGACGCCTTGAAGCAACCGGCTACCGGATCCTCCAGGGCCAAAGCGAAGTAGGGTCCGTCAGGGCCCCTTGGAATTCCGCAAAGGAGAAGGAACTCATGCATAGGTCGACTCTCGCGCTGGTCTTGCTGTGTCCCGCCGCCTTCGCCTCGGCGGCGGAGACCGCCTCAGCGCGTCTCGTTCGCGAGGTGGGCGATGCCTATCTTCAGATCCTCACCCGGGACAATCCCACGCGCCGCCTCAAGCTGGGCCTGCCGATCGAGAGGCTCCCCGACGTCACCCTGGCGGGCGAGGAGCGGGACGCCAGGGAGGCGAGCGGCCTTCTCGTCCGGCTGGGGCCGGTGAAGCGAGGGGAACTCACCCACGAGGAGACGCTCTCCCTCGATGTCCTGACCCGGCAGCTCGCGCTGCGCGTCGAAGCGCCGAAGCACTTCCACTATCGCTTCCAGGTGACGCCTTACCTCTCTCCGCTCGGCGGGGTCGGTCAGGTCTTGGGCGCCATGCCGCTCGCGGCCCCGGCCGACCGCGACCGATTCCTCGCCCGCCTCTCCGAGGTGAGCGCCCTCGCGGATGCGATCGTCTCCAACGTCCGCGTGCAGGCGGGCAAAGGGATTCGGGTGCCCAGGCCCGAGCTCGACCAGGTGGACGGCTTCCTGCACGCCTTCGCCTCGATCGGTGAAGCGAGTCCCTTTCGCCCGAAAGCGGCGCGCCTCTCATCGCTGGCTCCGGAGGACCGCGTCGCCTTCCTGAAGGCGGTGGATGCGGTGGTGGGTGACAAGGTGTCGCCCGCGGTGATCCGGCTGGCCGGGGCCGTCTCCGGCGGCTACCGGGACAAAGCACCCGAGGAGGTCGGCCTGCGCCAGTATCCGGGCGGGCTTGAGGCGTACCGCGAGTTCGTGAAGCTCCACACCACCATGGATGTGACGCCCGAGCAGGTCCACGAGATCGGCCTCCGGAACGTTGCGCGCATCGCCTTGGAGATGGCGAAGATCCGCGCGGAGCTGGGATTCTCGGGAACGGCCGCCGAGTTCAAGGAATCCCTGCGCGAGAACGCGCGTCTTTTCCCGAAGCGGCCCGAGGAGATCGGCGAACGGCTGATGAGCTACATGACCCGCATCGAACCGCTGGTCGATCAGTACTTCGGCCGGCGCCCGAAGGCTCCCTACGGCGTCAAAAGGCTCGACCCGCAGCTCGAGCCCGGCCAGACCTTCGGCTACTACCAGGTCCCAACCGCCACCGACCCCAGGGGCTACTACAACTACAACGGCTCGAATCTCTCCGACCGGTCGCTGCTCAACGCGGGCGCTCTGGCCTATCACGAGCTCGTTCCGGGTCACCACTTCCAGATCAACCTCGCCTTCGAGAACCCCGCCATCCCCGAGTTTCGCCGCGAGTCGTTCGACACCGCCTTCACCGAGGGCTGGGGTGAATACGCGGCGGGTCTGGCCGGCGAGATGGGGATGTACAAGGATCCTTACGATCGCTACGGCCGGCTCGCCATGGAGATGTTCGTGTCCGTGCGCCTGGTGGTCGACACCGGGATGAACGCCCTCGGCTGGTCCCGTGAGCGGGCCATGGCCTACATGAGGGAGAACGCGATGGAGACGGAGACCCAGATCGCGAGCGAGACGCTGCGCTACTCATGCGACATGCCGGGACAGGCCCTGGCCTACAAGATGGGAGCGATGCGCCTGGTCGAACTCCGCGAGCGGGCGAGGGCCGCGCTCGGAGCGAAGTTCGACATCCGGAAGTTCCACGACTGGGTCCTGCAAAGCGGGTCCCTCCCCATGACCGCGCTCGAACGGCATGTCCAGGCGTTCATCGAGACCTCGAGCAAGTAGCGCGGCGGCGATATCCTTAGGCCCCTCCCAACCTGAAAGGAAGAAAATGATTCGCTCCGTCGCCGTGCTCGCTCTTTCCGCCCTGGCGCTTTCCGCCTCGGCCGAGGACCTCACCATCACGTTCAAGTCCTCGGACGGGTCCACGAACACGCACTACTTCACCAAGGATCGCATCCGCATGAACAATGGGCGAACCGACACCATGCTCGAGTTCACCACCGGAAAGATCGTCAACATCGACAACCAGAAGAAGGAATACTCGGAGATCACGATCGCCGAGATCGATGAGGCCATGAAGGCCATGTCCGCGCAGATGGAGCAGGCCATGGCGAACGTGCCTCCCCAGATGCGCGAGAAGATGGCGGGAATGATGGGCGGCGCCGCGGCCGAGGTCACGGTGACGAAGGGCGCCACCAGAACCATCGCCGGCTACTCCTGCCAGGAGTGGAACATCGCCATGGGCAAGAACGTGACCCAGGAAACCTGCAACAGCACCGCCCTCACCCCGCCCTTCGATCCCGCGAACTTCCAGAAGCTCTCCAGGATCAGCGTTCCCATGATGCAGGGCATGGACAAGATGTTCAAGAAGATGGCGGAAATCCAGGGCATCTCTCTGATGCACCACACCGCGATCAACATGATGGGACGCAAGACCGACACCACCAGCGAGGCGACCGAGATCAAGAAGGGCCCGATCGGCGCGGATGCATTCGCCATCCCTGCCGGCTACAAGCTGGTCGAGTCGCCCATGAAGAAGATGGGAAGGTCGGGCAGGTAGATTTGCCCTCGCCCCGCATGCCGGTGGCGTTCGTCGGCCACGGATCGCCGATGAACGCCATCGAGGACAACGTCTGGAGCCGCGCCTTTCGCGATCTCGGTTCGCGCCTGCCCCGGCCGGCGTCCGTCCTCGCCGTATCGGCTCACTGGTACACGCGGGGCACGGCGGTCACCGCCAATGAACGGCCGCCCACCATTCACGATTTCGGCGGCTTTCCGCCCTCTCTGTATGAAGTCCAGTATCCGGCGCCGGGCGATCCCGCCCTCGCGGATCGTGTGGTGGGCCTCCTCGGGCCGGGTGTCGCCTCCACGAGCCTCGAGTGGGGCCTCGACCACGGCGCCTGGTCGGTGCTCCATCACCTTTGGCCCCAGGCCGACGTGCCGGTGGCGCAGCTCAGCCTCGATGGCCGGGCGCCCGCGTCCCGCCACGTGGAGATGGGACGAGCGCTGGCCTCGCTTCGCGAGGAGGGTGTTTTGATCCTCGGCAGCGGCAACATCGTCCACAATCTCGGTGACGCCTTCGGAAGGATGCGCTCGGGGGACCTCACGACGCCCGGGTGGGCGGCCGAGTTCGACTCCGCGGTGGTCGAGGGCCTGCAGTCCCACGACACGTCGGCCCTGGCCCGGCTCCTCGAGTCGCCGGCGGGGCGGAAGGCGCACCCGACACCCGAACACTATCTGCCGCTTCTCTACGCGGCGGGGGCGGCGGGCCGAGACCCGGTGAGCTTTCCCATCACCGGCTTCGACCTCGGCTCCCTCTCCATGCGCGCGGTGATTTTCGGCGGGGACTGACGAGCCGGAACCTCCGGTAGGATGGCCGGATGGCTGAGCCCTCGAAGAGCGACCTCGTCCGAGGGCTGTCCGCGATCGACGCGACCCTCATCACCGTGGGCGCCGTCCTCGGCACCGGCGCTTTCCTCACCACCGCCGACGTGGCCCGCGCCCTGCCGCATGCGGGGCTCATCCTCCTCGCCTGGGTCTCCGGCGGCGCGCTCGCCGTGGCGGGCGCCCTCACCTACGCGGAGCTTGGAACGATGATGCCCCGCGCGGGCGGCCCGTACCATTTCCTCAAAGAAGCCTACGGGCCCCTCTTCGGGTTCCTCAAGGGCTGGGTGGACTTCCTGGTGATCATGTCGGGAGGCCTCGCCGCGATCGCCGTCGGTTTCGGCGAATACCTCGGCTCCTTCCTGCCCTTCTTCTCCACATCGAACATCCTCATGAGCGCGGACCTGTTCGGGCATCCCTGGAAGCTCACGGGCGGGGCCGTCGCGGGCGTCCTCGCCATCGTCTTCTTCACCGTCACGAGCATGATGGGCCTCCGCGAGAGCGCGCTCCTGCAGAACGTGCTGACCGTCCTGAAGATCGGCGCCATGCTGTCTCTCGCTCTCCTCGGATTCTTCGTCACCCCCATGGCGACGCCCGACTATGTCTCCACGGTCATTCCCGCCTCCCTGCTCTCCGCTTTCGGCGTCGCCATGATCGGTGTCCTGTGGACGTTCGACGGCTGGTACGGCATGACCTACCTCGGGGGAGAGATGAAGGAGCCCTCGAAGGACCTGCCTCGCGGAATGCTCGCGGGGGTGTTCATCGTGACCCTGATCTACGTGCTCCTGAACGTGGTGTACCTGCGCGCCATTCCGGTGAGCGAGATGCCCGCGCACCCGCGCATCGCGGAAGCCGCGGCGATCGCGCTTTTCGGTGAGGGAGCGGGCCGGCTCGTTACCGCCGCGGTGATGGTGTCGGCGTTCGGATGCATCGGCTCCACCATCCTCTATTCCACTCGCACGTATCTGCCCATGGCGCGCGACGGCGTTTTCTTCAAGTCGCTCGCCGTGGTTCACCCGAAGTGGCGCACCCCGGCCGCCTGCATCCTGGCCCAGGGAGCGTGGACCGTCCTGCTCACCATCTCCGGCACCTACGAGGCCCTCTACACGTACGTGGTCGTCGTTCTCTTCCTGTTCCACGCCGCCACCGGTATCGCGGTGTTCGTGCTCCGCGCGCGCCGGCCGGACTGGACGCGGCCTTACAAGGTCACGGGCTATCCGCTCGTGCCCGCGGCCTTCGTGCTGACATCGCTGGCCTTCGTGGTCAATTCGCTGATCGAGCGACCGACGGAGTCGCTCTTCGGATTCGGGATTCTCCTGCTCGGCCTCCCCGCATACGCGTACTGGAGACGGACCGCCGCTTCCGCGTCCTGAGCTGGCGGCCACGGATTGTTGGGAACCGCAGCGCGCCCTAAAGCGTCTCAGTAACAGACGCGCGGCCTCGCCTCCTCGGTGAGACCGCCAGCAATCGGAGCGCCGCGATGTTCAATCTATTGATCCTGGCAACGGCCCTGTCCGGGACCCCCCAGACCCAAAACCAAGACCCCGCTGCCCTGGCCGAAGCGCTCGCCCAGGTCAAGGCGGTTCGCGTGGAGGGCGCCGTCAGCGTTGATGGCAAGCTCGATGAACCGGCCTGGCAGCAGGCCATCCCTTACACCACGTTCACTCAGCGGGACCCGAACGAAGGCCAGCAGGTGAGCGAGGCGACCGAGGTTCGTGTGATGTACGACGACGATTCGATCTACATCGGTGCGCGCCTCGTCGACTCCCAGCCGAAGGCGATCAAGGCCCTTCTCGGCCGTCGCGACTCGGATCTCGCCTCCGACTCCTTCACCGTCTACCTCGATCCCTACAACGACAAGCGGACCGGCTTCTATTTCGGGATTTCCGCGGGTGGGACGCTTTCCGACGGCACCCTCTACAACGACGACTGGGACGACAACGCGTGGGATGGCATCTGGGAAGGCAAGGCCAGGCCCGACGGCCAGGGCTGGGCGGCGGAGTTCAGAATCCCTCTCTCCCAGCTTCGCTTCAAGCAGGAGAACGAGGCGCGGTGGGGCGTGAACTTCCGGCGTTCGATCACGCGCACCAACGAGCAGGCCTACGCCTCGCTTCGTCCCAAGAAGGAGTCGGGCTTCGTTTCGCGCTTCCTGCCCCTCGTCGGCATGACCGGCCTGCAACCCAAGCGCCGCTTCCTCGTCACGCCATACACCACCGCGAAGACCCACACGTCCGAGGCGACGCCCGGCGACCCCTTCCACGACGGGCGGCAGAGCGAAGCGGCTATCGGCGGAGATTTCAAGGTGGGCCTCGGGTCGAACCTCACTCTCGATGCCACCGTGAACCCCGACTTCGGCCAGGTCGAGGTGGACCCGGCGGTGGTGAACCTCTCGGACGTCGAGTCGTTCTACGACGAGAAGCGGCCCTTCTTCATCGAAGGGTCGGACACCTTCGGCTTCGGCTGGGGCGGCGCTTCGAACAACATGGGCTTCAACTACTCCAATCCGAACCTCTTCTATTCCCGCCGCATCGGCCGGACGCCGCAAGGCTCGCCCGCGGACGCCGAGTACTCCCGGATGCCGGCCGGCGTGCGCATCGACGCCGCCGCCAAACTCACGGGAAAGGTGGCGGGGGCCTGGAACCTGGGAGTGCTCCACGCGCGGACGGGCGAGGCCATGGCCGACCTTTCAAGCGCGGGCGCCTTCTCGAAGTCCGTGGTCGAGCCCAGGTCCGACTACAGCATCCTGCGCGCCCAACGCGACTTCAACGGCGGCCGACAGGGTTTCGGTTTCATGGGGACGCTGGTGAATCGCGACCTCAAGGGAACCGGCCTCGAGAACCAGCTGAACGACCGCGGCGCCGCATTCGGCGTCGATGGATGGACCACGTTCGGTCGCGGCAAGGGCAACGAACGGATCTGGGCCCTCACCGGGCGCCTCGCGGTGTCCAGCATCTCCGGCACGGCCGCGCGGATCAATGATGTTCAGCAGGCGTCGCAGCACTACTTCCAGCGCCCCGATGCGACCCACGTACACATGAACCCGCTCGCCACCTCGCTCTCGGGCTACGCCTTCCGCGTCGCCCTCAACCGCGAGAAGGGACCCATCCTCTTCAACACCGCGTTCGGCGCCACCTCTCCCGGCTTCGACACCAACGACGCGGGGATCACGGCGAGGACCGATCAGATCAACGGTCACGTCTCGGGCGGCTACCGATGGACGAAGCCGGGGCGGGTCTTTCGCAACGCCGGGCTGCAGGGCGGCGCCTTCCGCACCAACGACTTTGGCGGGAACAAGACGGCGATGGGCCTCTTTGCCTTCTACTGGGGCACCTTCAAGAACTACTGGGGGTTCGAGGGAAGCGCGTTCGTGAACCCTGAGTCCATCTCGACCACCCAGACCCGCGGCGGCGTCGCCATGCTGCGGCCCCACGGGTGGAGTTGGGACTTCGGTGTGAACTCCGACGACCGCAAGAGCCTGACCGTCAACTTCGGCACCCGCGGCGGCCACGGCGACATGGGGTCCAACTACAGCCGCGGCGGATGGGTGTCGATCAACTGGAAGCCCGCGCCCAAGATCGCGGTCAGCCTGAACCCCGACTACCAGTACTTCAAGAATGGCGCGCAGTGGGTGGCGAACATCGCCGACCCCGAAGCGAAAGCCACCTACGGAACGCGGAACGTCTTCGCACGGCTGAAGCAGGAGACGTTCTCCGCGGGGGTCCGAGTCAACTGGACGTTCACGCCGACCCTCAGCCTCCAGACGTACTTCCAGCCGCTCATCGCCTCCGGCAAGTACGCGGACTACGGCGACCTGGCCCGGCCGAGGTCCTACGAATTCGTGCGCTACGGCGCGGGTGTTCTTCCCGCCGGAGTCGGCAACCCCGACTTCTCCTTCAAGTCCATCCGCGGCAACGCGGTGCTCCGCTGGGAGGTTCGCCCCGGCTCCGCCGCCTACTTCGTGTGGACCCAGAGCCGCGAGCAGTCCGACCCCACCGGCGAGTTCAACTTCGGCCGGTCATTCTCGACGCTCATGGACGCCCACGCCGACAACATCTTCATGGTGAAGTTCGCCTTCGGCTGGAGTTC
>JAIBCN010000112.1 GCA_019694155.1 Vicinamibacteria bacterium
CTCATCTCCTCGTGAAGTACGCGTTCCGGCTCAAGGACCAGGACGAGACGATCGGCGTGCGGCTCTATCCGATGGAGGTGAGTTCGCCGGCGGAGATCTTCGACACCGAGCACATCGACGTGTCCGACGAGTCCGCGATCTCGGGCGAGGCTCCCGCCTCGGTCCGTTACGGCGGGTTGCCCCCCTTCCTGGCGGCGGCCGGAGCGAAGGGCCTCGAGAAGGCGGCCAAGGACCGGCTCGCCGACGAGCTAGCGACGAAGGTCTTTTACGACGCCCTCACGAAGACCCAGTCGAAGGCGGGGGAGTCGCGCGAGGACTTCGCAAGGAGGCTCTCGAGCGACGGCGGCGGCGCGAAGGCGGCGAGACTGAACGAGAAACTCGAGAAGAAGAAGCTCGACCTGAAGAGGGCGAGCGAGGATCTCGAGGGGCGCTCGCAGGAGAAACAGGCGGCGATGTTCAAGGGCGCCCTCGAAGTCGGCGCTTCGGTGCTGAGTTCCTTCTTCGGAGGCCGCCGGGCGAATCCCATCTCCACCATCAAGAAGGGCGCTTCAGCCATGGGCGGGGTGACGTCGAAGAACCGGATGGAGGACAACGCCGAAGCGCGGGTCGAAGCGTTGAAGCAGGAGATCGCGGGGATCGAGGCGGAGATCGCCGAGGCCGCCGAGATCGACCCCGCCCGCTTCGAGGAGAAGACACTGGCTCCCGCCAAGACGGCGACGAAGCTCCTGCGCTACGACATCGTCTGGGTCTTCTAGGACGTCCCGTAGACCGGAAGGAGGAAGCGGGCGGCGTAGTCGATGCCGGGCGTTTCCGCCTTCACCTCGAGTTCCCAGTAGCGCCGCGGTGTTTCGATCAGACGGTTGGAGAAATCTCCTGCCGGCAGGCGCATGCTGATCGGAATCTCCCCGGCCGATCCGTCGAACTGCCCCGCGTTCAATTCCTGCCTGACCTCGTGCAGACAGTACAAGACGGTGGTGGTGCTGCGGTTCTTTCCCGACCCCGTGGTCTCCATGACTTCCTCGATGTAGCGGAGGGTGACGGAGATCGTGGGCGCGCTCGCGATCTTCCGGCTGGCCTCGAGCCCGGCCTCCACGGAATGGCCGGGCCGAAACGGGAAGCGGGCGAAATGGAGCCGGCTCGTTCCGTACTTGAGGTGCTGGAAGAAGGCGTAGATGGCGCCCGCCAGGATGGCGAGGGCGATGAGATCGAACAGGCCCACGAAGAGCATGAGGGGGATGATCCTCTCTTCCGAGAAGAACGCCCACCAGTGGAACATGGACAGGAATGCCTCCAGGAACACGAACATCAGGAAGGCCTGGAAGGCCGTGCCCAACCCACCCGATTCCGCCCAGCGCGAGTCCCAGGGGTGATCCCAGTACCACGGTTCGAGGGGATGCTCCTCCTTCCGCTTGCGGGCGGCCCGGGCGCGCCACATCCCGGCGACTCCAGCCGAAGCCACGCCCAGGCCCGCCATCGCGAAGACGGAGCCGAAGGCGGTGAGGAGCCACTTGGGCGCGTCATTCGAGGTCTCGGCCTTGAGGTCGAGGTACCCGAGCGACAGCAGGAGCACGAACACCCCGACCCCGATGAAGGGCATCCCGAAGAGGATGAGGCACCCCCCACCGGTCTGAGTGGAGGGTGCGGGCGTGTGTCCGACGAGCCGGGTTCGCTGAGTCTCGGGCATCTCTCGGCCGGAGACGTTACACCGGCGTCAAGCGCCGTCGGCGCGGCGGCGCCTTTACTCGGCGGCGAGGAACGGGTAGCGCCAGTCCGTCGCGGGCGCGAAGGTCTCCTTGATGGTGCGGGCCTGGACCCAGCGCATCAGGTTCATCTTCGACCCGGCCTTGTCATTGGTCCCCGAGCCGCGCGCGCCGCCGAAGGGCTGCTGGCCGACCACGGCGCCGGTGGGCTTGTCGTTGATGTAGAAGTTGCCCGCGGCGTTTCGAAGCACGTGGGTGGCCTCCTGGACCGCCCTGCGATCCCGCGAGAATACGGCGCCCGTGAGCGCGTAGGGCGACGTGGAATCGACCACGTTCAGCATCTGCGCCCACTGCTCGTCCGGGTAGACGTGATACGTGAGCACGGGCCCGAAGATCTCCTCGCACATCAGGCGTTCGCCGGGGTCCTTGGCCTCGACCAGCGTGGGCTCGATGAAGTAGCCCACCGTCTTGTTGCAGCCCCCGCCGGAGACGATATTCGAGTGCTTGCGCGCGTGATCGATGTACTCGGCGATGCTGTCGAAAGCGGACTCGGAAATGACCGCGCCCATGAAGTTGCGGAAGTCCGAGGTGTCGCCGATTTTGATCTCCTTCATGATCGCCACCGTCCGCTCGATGACGTCCTTGGCGAGCGACTTCGGGAGGTACACACGCGAGGCGGCCGAGCACTTCTGACCCTGATACTCGAACCCGCCGCGAATCATGGCCACCGCGACCTCCTGCGGACTCGCGGAGGGGTGAGCGACGATGAAGTCCTTGCCTCCGGTTTCCCCGACGAGACGCGGATAGGCCCGGTACTTCGCGATGTCCTTGCCGACGCGGCTCCAGATCGACTGGAAGACTCCGGTGCTGCCCGTGAAGTGGACCCCGGCGAGGTCAGGCGAGGAAAGAACGACGTCGGTGATCATGCGCGAGTCGCCGGTCACGAGATTCACCACCCCGGGAGGCATGCCCGCCTCCTCGAGGATGTTCATGATCACCCAGGCGCTGCGCATCGATGTGTGCGCCGGCTTCCAGAGCACGACGTTGCCCATCAGGGCGGGGGAGGTGACGAGGTTGCCGCCGATGGCCGTGAAGTTGAAGGGGGAAATCGCGTAGACGAAGCCTTCGAGGGGACGATAGTCGGTCTGGTTCCACATGCCCTCGCCGGAGATCGGCTGTTCCGCGATCAGTTCGCGCGCGAACGCCACGTTGAACCGGAAGAAGTCGCCGAGCTCACAGGCGGCATCGATCTCGGACTGGTGGACCGTCTTGGACTGCCCCAGCATCGTCGCGGCATTGATGTCGGCGCGGTACTTGCCGGTGAGGAGGTCGGCCGCGCGCAGGAGGACGGCCGCCCGATCTTCGAAGGCCCAGGAGCCCCAGTCCCGCTGTGCTCGCTTGGC
>JAIBCN010000161.1 GCA_019694155.1 Vicinamibacteria bacterium
GGCGATCGAGCAGTTCCTTGAAGGCGGAAACGAGATCGAAGAGGCCCGCTTCGAGCATCTCCTCGCCCGCGTCGTCCTTGAACTTCGGCACCACCTCGTCGGGCCGGATCCAGGTGGCGGTGCGGATCTCGTACTGCTGGCGCAGGACCCCCGCGGCCTGCTTGTAGCGCTCGAACTCGAGCAGCCGCTGGATGAGCAGTTCGCGCGGATCCTCGCCATCCTCCTCGACCTCGCTCGGCGAGACGGGCACCAGCATCTTGGATTTGATGTGGATGAGGGTCGCGGCCATGACCAGGAACTCCCCCGCCATCTCGAGGTTCAGAATGGTCATGAGGCGGATGTACTCGATGTACTGCCGCGTGATGGGAGCGATGGCGATGTCCTTGATGTCCATCTGGTTCTTGCGAATCAGGTGGAGCAGCAGGTCGAGCGGGCCCTCGAAGTCCTGGATGTCGAACTTGAGCGAGATCCTGGGCGCGTCCTCGGGGAAGGTCGGCTCCCAGCCCTCGGGGGCGGTGAGCTTCTTGGGCTCGTTCGCCTCCCCCGCCGCGGGAGCGCCCTCGACAGGAGCGAGAGGGGCCGGCGCTTCGGCGGCGGCATCCTGCGGGGGCACGGCCTCGGGGCCCTGCTGGACGTTCTCGTCTTTCGGCTGCTCGGACATCAGTACTCGATCTTCATGGCGCGATGCACTTCGTGCATGGTGTCCTGGGCCACCGCCCGCGCGCTCGCGCTTCCCGTCTTGAGGACGTCCATGACGGTGTCGGGCCGGGCGGCGAGGTACTCGCGCTTCTCGCGCATGGGCGCGATCCGCGCGGTGACGTGATCGGCGAGCTTCGACTTGCACTCGATGCAGCCGATGGAGGCCGACGTGCAGCCGGCGGTGGCCCAGTCGCGCGTCTCTTGGGTGGAGAACGCCTTGTGCAGGTCGAACACCGGGCACTTCGCGGGGTCGCCCTTGTCGGTCTTCCGCTGGCGCGCGGGATCGGTCACCATGGTCTTGAGCTTCGAACGGATCTCGGCGTCGGTGTCCTTGAGGTAGATGGCGTTTCCGTAGCTCTTCGACATCTTCCGGCCATCCGTGCCGGGTGTGCGGGGCACCGGGGTGAGAAGGGTCTGAGGCTCGGGGAACACCTCGCCGTAGAAGTTGTTGAAGCGGCGCACGATCTCGCGCGAGATCTCGATGTGGGGCGCCTGATCCTCGCCCACCGGCACCGCGTTCGCCTTGTAGATGATGATGTCCGCGGTCTGGAGGAGCGGGTAGCCGAGGAAGCCGTAGGTCGCGAGATCGCGATGGGCCATGTTTGCCTGCACGTCCTTGTAGGTCGGAACGCGCTCGAGCCACGAGACGGGCGTGGTCATGGAGAGGAGGAGATGGAGTTCCGCGTGCTCGGGAACGAGGCTCTGGATGAAGACGCGCGACTTCGCGGGGTCGATGCCGGCGGCAAGCCAGTCGAGCGTCACCTCGATGACGTTCTTCCGGATCGCGGACGGATCCTCGTACTCCGTCGTGAGGGCGTGGTAGTCGACCACGCTGTAGAAACAGTCGTACGCGTCCTGCAGGCGCACCCAGTTGTCGAGCGCGCCCGTGAGGTGGCCGAGATGGAGGGCGCCCGTGGGGCGCATGCCGGAGAGAACGCGCGGCTTGGGTTTGGTTTCCATGGGAGACCTAGCTGATGAGGCGGAAGATGAAGAGGGTCACGACGCGCTGGATCGGCCCGATGAGGTAGCCAAGCACGCCGGACAGGAAGAGGATCCACAGGATCATCGTCCCGTAATTCTCCGCCACGTGATCGAACTTCTCGCCCAGCGCGCGAGGCAGGGCCCAGGAGAGGATGTGGGATCCGTCGAGCGGGGGCACGGGAAGCATGTTGAAAACGGCGAGGGCCACGTTCATGGCGATGCCGATGCTCATCACGCTGTAGAGGCCGTTCTTCATGTCGGGCGGAACGTCGATCCTCAGGATGACCGCGAAGATCACCGCGAAGACGAAGGCGAGGAGGAGGTTTGAAAGGGGCCCCACGGAGGCGACGGAAATGTGCCCGCGGCGCATGGAGACGTCGCGCCGGAACCGGCCCGGATCGTAGGGCGTGGGCTTCGCCCAGCCGATCACCGGAAACCCGCCGAAGATCTGGAGCAGCGGCATGAGCACGGTGCCGAAGGGGTCGATGTGCGGCCCGGGATTGAGGGTGATGCGGCCCAGGCTCGCCGCGGTGTCGTCGCCCAGCCTGAGCGCCATCCAGGCGTGCGCCGACTCGTGGAACGAGAGCGAGAAGAGCAGGACGAGGTAGTTCGTCAGGCCCAGGGCGAAGTTTTGTGCGTCGAAGTCAGGCATGAAGTTTGGCGCGCCAGTCCGTGTTTGCACGGTCTTTTGAGAATGGTCGTCCCGGCGGGCCGGGGTTAGACGCTCTGAGCCGGTGAACCGGCGGGGACGAAACGCGCTCGAAAGTGCATCAGAGCGCACGAAGGGCCGGAGGGCCCTGCAGAGCGCGTAAATGCTAGCACGCGCCCTTTCCCCGGCCCCGATATGAAAGGATTGGCCCGCCATGTTCTCCGAAATCAAGTTCGTGACCCTGGGAGTGGCCGATCTGGACCGCTCCATCGCCTTCTACGCCGACGCGCTCGGCTTCGAAGAGATCTCGAGAACCCGGGTGGACAACGAGGCGCTCGCGGAAGCCTGGAGAATCCCCGCGGGCATCGCGGGGCGGTACGCGGTGATGGGCGTCCCTCAGATCGAATCGGGCATGCTGCGCCTCGTGGAGTGGACGCCGTCGGGCGACCACGTGTGGGAATCGCCCGCGCGTCTGCAGGACCTCGGCGCTTTTGCTGTCAACTTCCGGGTCAAGGAGATCAACTCGGCCTGGGAACTGCTCGGCCGCTGCGGGGCGAGGGAGAAGTCGAAGCCCACCTACTGGGAGGTCGAGCAGAACATCGCGGCCTGGGATTCGCAGTGCTACGACCCCGACGGCACTCTGCTCGATGTGTTCCAGGTGGTGGGGGAAATCGAGCGGACGCTCGGGCCCTTTCCCAGGGGCAAGGAAGCGAGCGAGGTGCAGACGATCGCCGTCCACTGCTCCGACGCGCGGCGGTCCGAGGCCT
>JAIBCN010000118.1 GCA_019694155.1 Vicinamibacteria bacterium
GTGGCCCGTCACCTCATGGACGACCGCGAGCCCTACATCTACAAGACCGCGGACTTCGGCAAGACGTGGACGCGCGTCTCCGGCGACCTGCCGAACAAGCACCCCCTTTCCTACGTCCGCGCGGTCGCGGAGAGCCCGGCGAGGAAGGGCCTGCTCTACGCGGGAACCGGCCACGGCTTCTACTACTCCATGGACGACGGCGCCCACTGGACCCAGCTCCAGACCGGCCTGCCCGCCGCCCCTGTCACCTGGATCGCCACCCAGAAGAACTTCCACGACGTGGTGGTCTCGACCTACGGCCGCGGCCTGTATGTCCTCGACGACGTCTCGGTCCTCGAGCAGGGCGCGGTGACGGCGCCTCCCGCCACCACCCTCGCGAAGATGCGGCCCGCCTATCGCTTCGGACAGCAGGGACAAGCACCCATCACCTGGACCCAGGCCGCCGCCGCCGCGCGGCCGGTGCGCATCGAGATCCTCAACAAGGCCGGCGAGGTGATTCGCGAGATCACGCGCCCGGGCCGGCCGGGCCTGAACCGTGCGACCTGGGATCTCCGCTACGCGGCGCCCCGCCTCGTAGGCCTGCGCACCACGCCCGCCGAGAACCCCCACATCTGGGAAGAGCCCCGCTTCCGGGGCCGGGACACGCGCCCGGTCACCCATTGGGGCCTCGACCAGGCGCAGGTCGGTCCGATCGTCTCCCCGGGGACCTACACCGTCCGCCTGACCGTGGACGGCAAGACCTTCACCGAGAACCTCGAGGTGCTCAAGGACCCGAAGGTCACGACGAGCGACGCCGATTTCGATCTCTCTCTCAGGACCCAGCTGCGGATCCGCGAGGACATCAACCAGACCTCCGACATCATCAATCACATTGAAGGGATGCGGAAGCAGCTCGAGGACCTGGCCGCCGCGAACCGCGGTGTGCGCGGGCGGGAAGACATCGTGAAAGCCGCGAACGACCTCAATGGGAAGATGCAGGCGGTGGAGGAGAAGCTCCTCGAGCGCGCGCAGTGGACGTCCGACGACAAGTACTTCCGCCAGGCCTATCGGATCTACATGAACCTTATCTGGCTGAATGGCGAAGTGGGTCCGGGCGCGGGCGACGTGGCGGGCGGCGCCGACTTCCGGCCCACCGACACCTCCCTCGCTCTGCTCGACGAACTGGAAGCGAAGCTCAAGGCGAGCAAAGCGGAGTACGAGGCGCTCCTCGCCACCGACCTCGCGGCTTTCAACAAGGCGATGTCCGAGAGGAACGCGCCGGTCGTAAAGTAAGCATCTTTTCAAACCAACTAAGGGGCAACCAATGAAGCGACGACTCGTCTCCGCCGCCGTTCTGGTCGCGATGCTCGCGGCTCCGGCCTTCGCGGTCAAGAAAGGCCAGGCGAAGTACATCGGCGGCACCACCAAGCTCATCAATGACGGCGCCGAGGGTCCGATCGATCTCACCAACGAGAAGCGCCTGACCTATCTCCCCAAGGACAGCGCCACCCTCGAGATCCCCTGGGACCGGGTGTCGCAGCTGGAGTACGGCCAGAAGGTGGCGCGCCGCTGGCGGAGCGCCATTCTTCTGAGCCCCATCGCCCTGTTCCACAAGGCGCGGAAGCACTACGTCACCATCACCTACCAGGACAAGGACAAGGTGGAGCAGGCGGTGGTGCTCGAATTCGACAAGGACGACATCCGCATGGTCCTCGCCAGCCTGAAGGCGCGGACCCTGCAGACCATCGTCATGCAGGACGAGGAAGCGAAGAAGGAACTCGGCGGAACGATCGAGAAGAAGTAGCAGGGCGGGGGCCGGGCATCGGCCGCGTTCCCCCTTGGCGTCGGGCGTAAAATGCTCCATGGAAGCTGCCGCTTCCTGGGGGTATTCCGATGAAGACCCGACTCGCTCCCGCCGCCCTGGCCGTTTTCCTCGTGGCGGCGCTCGCCCCTTCCGCTCTCGCCGTGAAGAGAGGCGAGGCGAAATTCATTGGCGGCACGATCACGACCATCCGCGAGGATGCGGAGGGGCCGATCAGCCTCACCAACGAGAAGCGCCTCACCTTCATGCCCAGAGGGAGTGAAACCCTGGAGATTCCCTGGGACCGGGTGTCTCAGCTCGAGTACGGCCAGAAGGTCACGCGGCGCAAGACCACCGCGCTCCTTTCGAAGTCACGCCGCCACTACGTCACCATCACCTATCAGGACCAGGAGAAAGTCGAACAGGCGGTGGTCCTCGAATTCGACCACGACGACGTTCGCATGGTGCTCGCGAGTCTCAAGGCTCGCACGCTCCAGACCATCATCTTCCAGGACGAAGAAGCCCGGAAGGAGATGGGCGGCGTGGTGGAGAAGAAGTAGGCGCCCCCAAAAGGGGCTACAACCCGCGGAAACGCGGCGACCGGTAGAGCAGGGTCGCGCTGAGGAGCGACATGCAGGCAAGCGTCGCCGAGATGGCGAAGGCCGGCCCGAAAGCGGTGACGGAGTAGCCGAGAATCAGGGCCCCGAGGGGCGAGCCCCCCCGGAAGGTGAACCCGAAGAGGGCCAGAATCCGCCCGCGCATCTCCTCAGGCGCCAGTTCCTGCACGAGGCCGTTCAGGGTCGAACTGCCCGAAGTCTGAACGACGCCGTAGCCGAAGAGCAGGGCGGTGGCGAGCCACTGCTTCCCGCACAGGACGGCGGCGGCCGCGAGGAGGGGCCCCACGGAGAAGCAGATGAGCACGAAGCGGCCGCGGAAGGCGAAGCGCCCGCGATGGGCGGTTCCGATGGCCCCCACGATGGCCCCGAGCCCGATTCCCGAGAGCAGCATCGAGTAGCCGCCCGCTCCGGAACCGAGCACCTCGTCCGCCACCACGGGGAGGAATGTGGTCAGGGGGAAGACGAAGAACGAGAGGGCTCCCGCGAGCCCCACGATCATGGCGATGTCCGGGGCCCGACGCACGTAGGCGAGGCCTTCCTTGAGCGAGTGGGCGACACCCTGGTGAGCCTTCGGGGGCCCGGCCTGTCCCGCGATCCTGATGAGCAGGAGGGCGGCCACCACGGCCAGGAACGAGATCGCGTTGATCACGAAACACCAGGCGGCGCCCAGGGCCACCAGCAGCGCGGCGGCGATGGGCGGGCCGATGGAGCGCGAGAGGTTGAACTGAAGCGAGTTCATGGCCACCGCGCGCGGGATCACGTCCTTGGGGACGATGCTCGTGAGGAAGGCCTGGTAGGTGGGAGCCGACTGCGACTGCGCGAGACCGGTGATGAAGCCCACGATCACCACCGACCAGATGGAGAGGTGGTGAGTGAAGTACAGACCGGCGAGCACGAGGGCGAGGCTCAGCTGGATGATCTGAGACGTCATCAGGATCGTCTTCTTGTTGATCCGATCGGCGAGGACGCCGCCGAGCAGCATGAAGGCGACGAGAGGCAGCTCGCTCGCGAACTGACGCCAGCCCAGGTAGGCGGGGTTCTTGAACTCCGTGTGGATGACCCAGGACAGGGCGACGTCCTGGATCCAGGTGCCGATGCTCGAAAGGAACGCTCCGGTCCAGATGAGGCGGAAGTTCCGCACCTCGAACGCCGCGAGGAAGGCGGGAAGGCGGCGGGCGGGCGCCCCCGGAGCGGGCGCGACTGGGACTTCGGAGGTCAGGGGGTTACGTCTTCAGCTACTTCTTGGCTTTCTTCGCGGACGCGGCGATCGCCGCCATCTTGCGGGCCTTCAACACTTCTTCGCGACGCTTCCGCCGCCGCCGGATTTCCTTGTGCCGTTCAATCATCGAATCTGCCTGTCTCCAAAATGGGGTCGCTTGTTCGCGAAACCGAAATTCTACCGTGGTTCGGCGGCCTGCCGCGAGGGGTCTTGGCCGGCGGGCTTTCCCCGGCGCCCGCTAGGCCTCGTAGACGCAGACGGCGCGGGAGAAGTGGATCCGGTCGCCCGCCTTGAGGGGCTTCTCGGTGACCCGCTCGCCGTTCACCTTCGTGAAGTTGGTCGAATCGAGATCCGTGACCACGTGCGCGCCGTCCTTGAATTCGATGCGGGCGTGCTCGCGCGACAGAAGGGGGGCGTTGATGAAGATGCCGCAGTTCGGATCGCGCCCCACCACCAGCGGGGCCTCGCCGAGGTCGAAGCTGATGTCGTCTTCGGGGGAGTCGGTCTTCTTCCAGATCAGGCGGGCCATGGGTTCCTCGAGGGCGTGGTTGCTTGTCTTCGAAGGGTGCTCTAACGCGCGCCGGAAAGCGCCGCGATGCGGCGCTTCGCGATGTCCTGCACCTTCGGGCCGTCCTGCGAGAGGAGGGTAGCCCCGGCGTCCTGCGAGGCCTGGGTGTACTCGTCGAGGGCCTCTTTCGAGTAACCGAGGTGCTCGAGGGCCACTCCCGCGTAGAAGGCGGCCGTCCCTCGGGAGAGACCGGGACCGGAGGGCAGCTCGTTCTTGGCCTTGATGAAGGAGTCGTGGGCCCCGGAAAAGTCGTGGAGCCCGAGGGCGATGAGGCCGAGATTCAGTCGAGCGAAGGCGGCGTTCGCGGAGCCCGGGTACCCTTCGATGGTCTGCCGCAGATCCATGCTGATCTTGTTCGCGAGGACTCCCGCTCCCTGAAACGAGATCTCGCGCGGCGCGTCCTCCATGAGGAGATCCACGGTCTTGGGGCCGCCCGCCGCGTTCGCGGTGATGGAGAGGGGTTTCGAGGTTCCGGCGGCGGCGATGGCGGAGAGAAGCTCCTCGGTTTTCGTGACCGGGCGGCCACCCGCCGCCGTGATCACGTGGCCTTTCACGAACGCCGCCTTGTCCGCGGGCGAACCCGGCACCACCCGGAGCACCACCGGGCCCTCGTGGAGCAGGGTGTCCACGGTGACGAGGCCCGACCACGGCGCGCGCAGGGGGACCTTCTTCTCGAAAGCCGCGAAGAACCGGGCGTAGGAGGAATCGTCCTCGATCACGACGCTCGCCGAATCCGGCACCACGCTGCCCGCGGCGAAGACGTGCAGCAGCGCGGAGCGCGAGAGCTGTTCCTCGGGAATCCGGCCGACCAGGAAGCCCTGGACCTCGAGGGCGGCGGCCAGTTTCTCGAAGACCCGGCGGACGAGGGCGGGGTCGGGCTTGCCGGGCGGCAGGAGATCCACGAGCTTCAATCGCTCCGCGGAGAGCGTGCGCTCGAGCGCGGCGGCGTCCGCCTTCAGGAAGTTCATGGCCTTGATGGTGGCGGAGGCGACCCGCGCGAGGCGCGATTCCATGGAGGCGAGGCTGCGCTCCCCGGACGGGCCGTCCGCGACCACGCCGAGGAACGCCAGGGTCGGACGGATCTGCGCCGCGAGTTCCACGGTGGCGCGCGCCTTCAGGTCCACGTCCTGGACGAATCGTCCGGCGGCGTGCCGCACTTCCACGCGCCGCACGCCCGCGCAAACCGAGCGCAGGGTCTTCGGCGCCACGCCCTGGGACTCGCCGTCGATGAAGATCTGGCCGCCCGGGGGATCCGAAGTGAGACTGATCGTCCCGATCGACGGCTCGAGCTTGATCGGCGGGATGTCGTAGTCCTGGGGCTCGGGGACGTCGAGACCGAGCTTGAGCGTCTCGTAGCAGGCGTGGCGGAACTCGATGGTGTGGGAGCCCGAGGGAAGGTCCGGAATCTCGAGGCGGCTGGAGGACTTCGCGGGGTCGAGGCCTCGGGCGGCCGCGATGGCGGCGAGCGCCGGGTCGAGAACGCCCGTGGTCGACCCCTTGCGGACGCCGTCGATGAAGATCTCCACGTCGGTCGGTTCGGTGATGACGTAGCCCGTGGCCGAGGTTCGTACGAGGTCGAACTGGAGGCTGAGCGTCTCGCCTGCGGCCACGGTGACCGGGCGGGTCTCCGGACGGTACCCGTTCTTGGTGATGTCCAGGGTGTAGTCGCCCGCCACCACTTCGAGCGGGAAGAAGTCGGTGACCGAGAGAGGCTTGCCGTTCAGGGCCACGGTCGCCCCCTGGGGCACGGACTGCACGGTCACGAATCCGATGATCTTCGACTTGACGCCCTTGAAGAAGTCGATGACCTTGGGCGAGATCGAGGCGGCGTCCAGGTTGTGCTGGGGCCGCAGGGCGATGAGCGCCCGGAAGCTGTCGCCCGCCTTGTCGGTGTTGCCGAGGTTGAACTGCACCCTCGCCCGGTACTCGTAGGCTTTCACCAGCAGCGTGGCCCCGGACTCGGTCAGCGAGCCCTGGCGCCTCTCCGCCTCGAGACGCCCGATGATCTCCTCGAACCGGACCAGAGACTGGCCCTGCTGCGGTCCTTCGAACTCGGACACCGCCTGGTCGAGGGTGGCGCGAAGAGCGATGAGGTCGGTCTCGGACTGGGCCCAGCCCCGGGTCCCCGGGGCCGCGCACAGCAGCAGGGCGAGGGCCAGGCGCTTGAGGCTCACTTGAACCTCACGATGGTCTCGGTGCGGTCGTCGTACACGAGCGCGGCGCCCGTGGGGTCGATGGCGATGGCCCGGCTCTTCTTCACGTCCGAGGCCCCGAACGTGGTCATGAGCTCGCCTTTTGGCGAGAAGACGAAGATGCCCTGGTCCTCGTCGGCCACGTAGAGGTTCGAGAACGGATCGATCGCGACGTCCACGGGCTTCTTCCATTCGAAGCCCGCGCCCCGCGGCCCGATCTTCAGGACGAGGCGCCCGGCGTCGTCGAGGATCTCGATGGACTTGTCGTCTTTCCGAAGCATGACCGCCTCGCCGCGCGGTGTGGTGAGCATCTTGATCACCTCACGCTCGCCGCGGTCCGGGAAAACGGACGCGAAGGTGCTGCCTTTGAATCGCAACACCCGCTTTCGCTTGAGGTCGGAGACCAGCGTGTCGCCGGAGACCAGGATGGCCGCGGCGCCGATGCGGTCGATGGGCTCCATCTCGCCGGGCTTCTCCGCCGGGATGGAGAACGACAGGACGGAAGAGCCCACCTTGACCGCGAGCTTCGAGGCGAACACCACTTCGCCCTGCGGCGAAAGGGAGAGAGTCTGGGGGTCTTCCGCGGCCACCGAAGCGGCGAGCTTGAACGCGGCATCGTAGGCGACCGCCGACTTGGTTTTGTTCGACGCGATCCAGATGGATCCCTGGGCCGTTACCACGAGGGCGCGGACGTCTTTGAGCACGTCGCCCGCCGCGAAGGAGAAGCCCGGGTCCTTCAGAAAGACCGGGCGTTCGCCGCCGTAGAGCCGGAAGAGCGCGGTGGTCGCGTTCAGGGCTCGGGCCGCGGCCGGGGACGATGGCCAGGCGGTGCGCACCCTCTGAAACTCCTCGATGCCGGTTTGCACGTCGCCCGCCATGACCAGGGAGAGGGCCAGTTCGTACTGAGCCTCGGGAGCGATGCTGCTCGCGGGATGGTCGAGCACCGCGCGCCGTGCGGCGTCGATCGCCGAGTCATAGCGGCCCGCCCGCCGGAACACCGCGGCCGAGGCCACGAGCGCATCGGGCACGAAGGCGCTCTCCGGATAGAGCCGGATGACCCTCTGAAAATTGGCGAGGGCATCGTCGTAAGCGCCCTGAGAGGCGGCGGTGGCGAAGGCGATGCGGCCCATCTGGAGGTACGCCCCCGGTGCGGCGTCGCTTTGCGGATAGCGCTTCGCGATCTGGTCGTACACTTCGCGGGCCTTGACCGGGTTTTTCTCCACGTCCTCGGCGTAGCGGCCGATATCGAGGAGCGCGTCATCCGCGTACTGGGAATTGGGAAAGCCGGTGACGATGGTCTGCAGGGCGTCGAGGCCCTGCCGGGCGCGGCCGTTCGCGATGTCGTTGCGGCCGTCTTCGAGAAGCCGCCTCGCCTGGTCGTCGGGCCGGGGCTGGGCGAAGCCGAGCGAACCTGCGGTCGCGAGGGCGGCGGCGACCACGAAAGCGCCGCCCTTCACGGCTTGCGCCCCATGACATACGAGGGCTTTCCGGCCTGGACCTGGACCTTCTCTTCCGCCTTCGTCCCGTCCGGCCATTCGAAGGTCACCACGTGCGTCCCCGCGGCGATCGCCCGGTCGAGGATCGGCGGATAGTCGACGAAGACTCCATTCAGGTAGATCTTGCAGTTGTCCGGCGTCGCCCGCACCCCGATCTTGCCGGCGAGGGGCGCTTTGAGAGTGGTGGTGCCGCCCGCCTCGAGCTGCACGGTTTCGCGGCGCTTGAGGAAGAGGGCGGGCGCTTCGAGCAGGACCTCCTGGGCGCCGGCGGCGAGGGTCGCGGTGACGCCCGGCTTGTCGGAGGCGAGCACACGTCCGCCCACCGACACGGTGAGCGGGTAGGCGCTCTCGACCACCAGGGTCGCGGGCGGGCCTTCGGGGGAGAGGGTGGCGTCAATGGAGGGCGGCAGGGGCAGTTCGAGGAGCATCTCCCGGGTCTGATAACCGGAGAGCGAGAAGGCGACCGAATGCGCGGCGTTTGACGTCACCTCGGCGCGGAGCGGCGTGACTCCCACGAGCTTCCGGTCGATGCGCACGCTGGCGCCGGCGGGCTGGGAGCGGATCTCCATCGCCATCTTCGGAATCGCGGCGGTGGGGGGCGCCGGGGCAATCGCTCCTCCCCCCGAAGGTCGAGTCGCGGGGCGCTTCTCGGGTGTGGCCTCGGTTCCGGGAACGAAGATCTCCGTGATGGTGGGCGTGGGCTTTGCCGGCTGGCCGCTGCCGCCGCCGCGGTTCAGGTACAGGAGTCCCGCGATCGATGCGGCCGCCGCCAGGGCCGCGACCGCCCCGTACATCACCGCGTTCGACGGGCCCACCGGAGCGGGCGGAGCGGATTCGGCGCGGCCGCCCTGCAGGATCGTCTCGGCGCTTCCGCTGATCGTGCGCCCGCCGAGCACGGTTTCCTCGCCGCCCGCTGACTTGCCGAAAGTGGCGTCGAGCTCCGGGAAGGCCGCGGTTTCCGCCTGGGCGAGAGGGTCCGAGGGCTTCCGTTTGAACAGGCGGCGCAGGCGCTGGGCCTCGGTGGCGTCGGGATGCGCGCGCGCGATGGCTTCGACCGTCTCCACCAGCTTCGGGTCGGGCTGCTGCGACGCCAGGTTTCGGCGCGCCTGGCTCAGCGCGGCGAGATCGGCGGGCTCGAGCTCGGGCGTCGGATAGCGGTCGCGCAGGCGGGTGAGCTCGTCCGCCATCTGGCCGGCCGAGGCGTAGCGGGCGTCCGCTTCCTTTTCGAGCGACTTGTCGATCACGCGCTGCACGTCCGCGGTGAGCGGGCCCGCGGCGCCTTCGGGCAGGCGCGGATGGGGTTCGTTGACGATGCGGTAGAGCACCCGGGTCGGGTCGTCGGCCGTGAAGGGCCGCTTGCCCGCGAACAGCTCGTGGAGGATCACGCCCACCGCGAAGACGTCGGTGCGGCCGTCGAGCACGCCGCCGCGGATATGCTCGGGGCTCATGTAGTAGGGCGTGCCCACCATCATGCCCGCCCGCGTCACCGAGGTGCTTTCGACCTTGGCGATGCCGAAGTCCAGGATCTTCACCCCTCCGTCGTCGAGGACCCGGATGTTGGAGGGCTTGATGTCGCGATGGACGATCCGGTGGTTGTGGGCGAAGTCGAGGCCGCGCAGGGTCTGGATGACGATGTCGAGGCGTTCGGTGGTGGAGAGCTTCTCGCCCGACCGCAAAAGGTGCTCGAGATCCTCGCCGCCCAGGAACTCCATGGCGATGTAGGGGAGTCCGCGGTCCTCGCTCAGCTCGAAGACGGTGACGATGTTCGGGTGCTGGAGCCGCGCCGCCGCCTTCGCCTCGATCTCGAACCGGCCGCGGCTCTCGTCGTCGGGCGACCCTTCGAGGCGCAGCGTCTTGATGGCCACGTCCCGGTCGAGCGCCTCGTCGCGACCCAGGTAAACGACGCCCATGCCGCCCTTGCCGAGCCGCGCCCGGACCCGGTACCGCCCGATGCGGTATTCGCCCCCGGCCCGCGGTTTCGATGCGGCGCTACTGGCGGGAGTCACGGCAATCGCATCCCATCAATGATGCGACTTCACTCGTCCCTCTTGACGAGAAGAACGGTGATGTTGTCTTCGCCGCCGTGCGCGTTCGCCTCCACGATGAGGACCTCGGCGGCCTTCTTCGGATCGGGGTTCGCCTTCACGATCCGCTCGAGGTCGGAGTCGACGACCATTCCCGAGAGGCCGTCCGAGCACAGGAGCAGGACGTCGCCCACCGCCATCTCGTGCGCGGTCACGTCGACGTTGAGGTCGGGCGATGCCCCGATGGCGCGGGTCACCACGTTGCGCAGGGGGTGTGAGCGGGCCTGTTCGTGGGTGAGGACGCCGAGGGCCACCTGCTCGAGCACCCACGAGTGATCGGTCGTGACCTGGGTGATGCCGGACCCGTTGATGAGATACAGGCGCGAGTCGCCCACGTGCGCGATGTGCGCGGTCGCCTCTTCGAAGAGGACGCCCACGATGGTGGTCGCCATGCCCTCGTAGTCGGCCTGGGTCAGGCTCAGGTCGAGGACCTTCTGGTTGCCGAAGCGCACCGCGGTCTTGAGGCGGTTCGCCACCAGAGACAGGTTCGGGTCGACGCCCCAGGGCCAGGTGATGTCCGTCTCCTTGGCCGTCAGGGCCACGAACTCCGCCACCGCCTGCACGGCGGTGCTGGAGGCGATCTCGCCGGCGGCGTGGCCGCCCATGCCGTCCGCCACCACGAACAGCTCGTGCGGCTCGAAGATCCCGAAGAAGTCCTCGTTGTTCTTTCGCCGCCGTCCGACGTCGGTGGCGCCGAAGTAGCTCAGCTTCAAGGTCTCCTGCCTTCTCGCGCGAGGCGGTGGTGGCTGAGCATCGGTCGCCTCATCGGTCGCCGCATGGGATCTTCGTAAGTAGACATCATTTTCAGCGTTTGCGGAGGCGATCGAACAGGCCGCGGGCGGTTTCCGCGGTGTTTCGCGCGGGGGTCTCCGCTTCGGGCGGGCTCATGGGAATTTCCTTCAGGGCGCGATGCACCTCGGGGTGCTCCGGGTTGAGGGCGATGGCGTTGTCGAGCGCTCGCTTGGCCCGGAGCTTCAGGCCCTGGGAGTGCAGAAGGAGGGCGAGCTCCACGTGATACGAGACGTTCTTCGGCTCGAGCCGGGACGCGGTCTCGATGTGGCTCAGGGCATCGCGCACCCAGTTGGGGTTCTTCGCGAGGGCCATGCTCAGCATCGCGTGGGCCCTGGCGTTCTTCTCGTCGTTCGTGACCGCGATGTTCAGGAGCTGGACCGCGGTGTGGTAATCCTGCTTCTTGAAGGCTTCGATGCCCTGGGCAAGCATGTCCATGCTCGGGGCGCCCCCGGAGGCGATGGGCGTTCCCGTCGCCTGGGAAGCGGCCGCAGGAGCGGCAGCCGCTCGCGGCGCCAGGGGCGGCCCCTGGACCACGGGCGGGGCCGCCCGGGGCGGCGCCGGCGCCTTCGTTTCGGCGACGGTGGGAAGCTTCGCTGTGTAGTCGCGGCGTGAGCGGTCCCTCGACAGTGTGTCGTAGGCGGCCGTCACGTTCTTGAAGACATCCTCCGCCTTCTTGCGCGCCGCGGGATCCTTGACCTTGTCGGGGTGGGTGTCCCGCGCGAGCTTCAGGTAGGCGTCCCGAATCTCGGTACTGGTCGCGTTCCGGGAGACGCCGAGGATGGCGTAGTAGTCGGTCATTGGGTGGGCTCGACGGGAGGTACCGGCGAGGATACCTGATTGACCGTCTTGCTAAAACCAAGGGGAACCGCCCCTTCGGCCGGACCCCTTCGGGGGGCTATTCCTTGGTGCCCTTCTGAACCTGGGCTTTGACGAATCGTTGCGCCGCCTTGCGGATGGCTTCCGGTACGTTACGGTCGACGGTGAGCGCCTTGATGTCCCGCGGCTGGAGGCGGGAGACGAAACCCATGGCGATGGGAAGCGGGGTCCGCGGGTTCTTGACCAGGGAGTTGATGACCGTGTACTTCTTGGTCCAGTCGCGGTTGGTACCGATGCGGCGAAGCACCTCGTCCGACACGTTCTTCATGCCGGCGATGCCTTCGATTTCGGCCTCGGTGATCTTCGGCGAGCCGAGGACGGCGAGGGAGACCAGACGGTTTGGATCGCGAATCAGGAAGCTCCTCGTCTGAGCGTCCTCCGTGAGCGCCGCCTTGATCTTCTGGCCGGTTCGAAGGGTGAACAACCTTTGGAGGTTGCTCATCGCCTTTTCGTCCTTCTTTTCGTCGTCGGTCAGGAGCGCCGCGGCCGCTTCCTCTGGCTTGATCTCGATCTGGTTCTCGTCCAGAGCCGCGGCCTCCGGCGCCGCGGGGGCGGAAGCCGGAACCTCGACGGGCGGTGGCGGAGGAGGCGGCGGGGCGGGCGCCGGGGCTGGCGGAGGTGCGGGCGCGGCCTCGGCCTCCGGTTCTTTGGTCTTTCCAATCGAGAAGGTCTCGCGCAGTTCGGCGAGGCGCCGCCGCTGGTCTCTCGAAAGCATCGGGTTCGATTCGATGCGCTCGAGAAGTGCAGGGTGCCTGAGCAGGCGGGTCTGGTTGATGACCACGAGCTCGGCCAGGGCTTCGGGGAGCCTCGGAGCCTCGTGGGCGATCGCCTCGTCCGAAGTCGAGGTGTTCTGCAGGCAGGCCTCGAGGAGCTTGGGGTCGGTGCGAACCTCGAGCGTCCAGGCCAGCACCGCCACCGATGCGTCCCGCGCCTTCACGAGGGGCAGAAGCGTGTCGACGCTCAGCTCCGAGAATGTCTTCGTGGCGAGGTTCGCCACCTCGGGCAGAGGGTCGCGATGCATGAGCTCGAGGAGATCCACGAGATCCTCGGGCTTCAGCGGAAGTGCGCCTTCCGCCGCCATCATCCTCACGTCGAGGGGCACGCCTCCGCGGCGGATCTGCTCGACGAGCGGGTTCTGTTCGCGCTCAGCCATCGCTCAGTGACTCAGTCCGGTTGGGAGCAATCGGACCGCGCTCAGCCGATGGGCTTCGTCGGGACGTTCTGCGACCCTGCGGAGAGGGCCCCGATGGCTTCGGGGGAGAGGAGGATGTTCCGCTTCACCTCACCGCGATTCCCGAGAGGGCGTGCGGGGCCGCTGTCGATCGCGACCAGAAGGCCGCCTGCGTTTCCCACCGCGAGTGACGCGTTCTGCCGCGCCACGATCGAGAACGACTCGCCCTTCTTCAGGACGCGGTTCTCGACGCGGTCGCCGCCCACATCGAGGCCGATCCAGCAGTCTTCGGTGGCCGTGAGGGTGAGCTGAAGGGGCTGGGGAAGCACGGACGGCGGGGTGTTGCCCGGAGCGCCTGGAAGCACCGAAGCTCCGTTCGAAGCCACCTGCGTGCCCTGCATCTCCGAGGGGGCGGCTGCGGAAGCGGAAGGCGGCGCCGCGGAGATGGGAGCGTCCACCGCGGGCACGGGCGGGGCCGCCGGGGTACGGGCTGAGAACCGGGGGCTCAGGATGAGTATCACCACCAGCCCGAAGACAAAGGCGAAGAGACCGCCGTTCACCAGCCGCGCCGCGAGCCGGCTCGAGATGCGCGAGCCCGGTTCGCGTGACACCGTCTCCACGACGGGGGCCTGACTCGCGTGGAAGCTGAGCTCGGTGAGGATCTTCTGCTCGTCGAGAGCGAGAAAACGCGCGTATTCGCGCACGAAGCCGCGCACGAAGAGCCCCTGGGGCAGCTTGTCGAACCGGTCTTCCTCGATCGCCTTCAGCATGGAGACGCCGATCTTCGTGGAGGCAGCGATCTCCTGAAGCGAAACCCCGCGGAGTTCGCGTTCGCGTCGAAGAGATGCGCCGAAAGACGTCATGGTTCTGTCGAGTTCTGCTCTCTTATTGAGTGCTGGCCCCTAATTCTCAGGATTCTAGGCCCGGAAGATGCGCGTTGGGAAGATACTTTTTCGGTTTGTCGCAGAAATGCCCCGATCGGCGCCCGCCTCCGGCTCTGCTACGCTCGGCCGCGCCCCCAGGGGCAAGCCATGTCAGACGAAGAATCGAAAGCCGGGGCGGACTGGCTGATCTACGGCGCCAACGGCTACACCGGCGCCCTGATCGCGGAGGAGGCGGTTCGGCGCGGTCATCGGCCGCGGCTGTCCGGCCGGAACCGCGAGAGGGTGAGCGCCCTGGCGACCCGGCTCGGGACGCCTCATGCGGCCTGCGATCTCGGGGATGCCGCGGCCCTCCGAGCGGCAATCGCCGGTTGCCGCCTGGTTCTGCACTGTGCCGGGCCCTTCTCGGAGACGTCCCGGGCCATGGTTGACGCCTGCCTTGCCGAAGGCGTCCATTACCTCGACATCACGGGGGAGATCGACGTCTTTTCCGCCTGCCACGGACGATCCGCGGAGGCCGCGGCGCGGGGGATCTGCCTTGTTCCGGGGGTTGGATTCGACGTGGTCCCTACGGATGGGGTGGCCGCCATGCTCAAGGAAGCCCTTCCCGAAGCGACCTCGCTGGTGCTGGCGTTCGAGGCGGGGGGAGGCCTCAGCGTCGGCACGGCCAAGACGAGCGTCGCCGGCCTGGGCAAGGGCGGCAGGGTGCGGCGCGGCGGCGTCCTCATCGAAGTCCCGCCCGCGTTCAAGACGCGCACCTTCGTGCGCGGCGGGAAGGCGCGATCCGCGATGACCATCCCCTGGGGCGACGTCTTCACGGCCTACATCACGACGGGAATACCGGACATCGAGGTGTATATCTCCGCGTCACCGGCCACGATCGCCTCCGCGAGGCGCCTGCGCTGGGTCCGTCCTCTCCTGCGCTTCGGGGTGGTGACCCGCTTCCTGCAGCGGCGGATCGCGGCTTCGCTCAAGCCGCCCTCCCCGGAGACGCGGGCGAAGACGAACGCCTACATCTGGGGCGAGGCGGCCGCGAAGGACGGCCGCGCCGCGAGGATCGAGATCGAGACGCCGAACGGATACGACCTCACGGTGACCGCCGCTCTCGGCGTGGTCGAACGACTCCTCGACTCCCCGTCGCGGACATCCGGCTATCTGACGCCATCGCAACTCATGGGTTCGCGCTACGTGCTGAGCCTGCCCGGGGTGGCGGCGAGGGCCGGCCTTTGAACCCGAATCAAAACCCGGCCGCCGACCGCGCGGGGCGCTACCTGGAGGCGCTTCTCGAGAGGCATCTCAAGGATCTGAAGTTCAGCGAGGTGACTCGCGGCCTGCGCGCTCTGTCCGCGGGGTACGTGGAGAAGAGGGAGGAGGGCGGCCTCTCACGCGCCCTCGACGGGCGGGGCAAGCGCGCGGCTTTCGCCCTCTACTACGGCTCCACCCATTTCCTCGCCACCCAAGTCCTCGTCCGCGACCTCGGCCTTGGCTTCGAATCGGGCGGGCGCGCCACCATCCTCGACCTCGGCTGCGGCACCGGGGTCTGCGGTGCGGCCTGGGCGATGGAAAGCCATGCCCCCACCCACGTGGTGGGCGCGGACCGGTCCTCGTTCGCGCTCCACGAGGCGCGCTGGACCTACCAGGCGCTACGCCTCAAGGCCGAGACGAGCCGGTCGATCACGGAGACGCTCGGGGCCATCCGCCGCCCCGAGGGCATCGTGATCGGGTGGACGCTGAACGAACTGGACGACTCCCGGCGCGCCCTCATCGCCGAACGCCTCGCCCACTGGGTTGCGAAGGGTTCGAGGCTGCTGGTGATCGAACCGGTCTCGAAGCGGGTGACCGCCTGGTGGGATGAATGGGTGAAGAGGCTGCCGTCCACGCACTGCTCGGTGCTCGAGAACAGGCTTCGACTCGACCTGCCGCCGAAGATCGCCCTCCTCGCAAGGTCGGCGGGGCTTGGCGCGGAAGGAACCGTGGTCCGGGTTCTCGTGGCCGGAGGCTAAGGGGCCGAACCGGCTGGAGTCGTCGAGTGTCGCCGTGCTAATCTCCCCGCCTTCTCGTCCAGCGTGCCGGAGTGGCGGAATTGGCAGACGCGCACGGTTCAGGGCCGTGTTCGCTCCGGCGAGTGTGGGTTCGACCCCCACCTCCGGCATTTGCCTGGATGTT
>JAIBCN010000125.1 GCA_019694155.1 Vicinamibacteria bacterium
CCATTCGGGACCGGCGGACTGGGGGAAGAACGCATATTAGATCCTTCGCCCGCTGCATAGGATGCCCGATTCGTTGGCTAGACTTGTGTGATGAAAGTACTCGGTTCAATCGGGCGAACACTGCTGACGGCCGGCGCGGCCGCTCTGATCCTCGGGGCACTCTCCCCCGACTCCGTGGCGCAGGAACGGAACGCGATTCGCGCCTGCTCCCGCCCCAGCGCGGGCTTCTTCACGCGAGACGCCTCCGGCCAGCCTTCCGGGCTCGAGTACGACATCCTCCGCAGTTTCGCGGACGCGCTAAAGGTCGACCTCTTCGTCGACGACGCCCCCTCCTTTGACGAACTCCTGAACCGGGCCGAAGGGGGGCGTTGCCACGTCGCCGCCGCGGGGATCACCGTCACGGAAGAGCGGAAGAAGCGGTTCGCCTTCTCGGCCCCCTATTTCCCCAACCGCG
This sequence comes from Vicinamibacteria bacterium, assembly GCA_019694155.1. Classification (GTDB taxonomy): domain Bacteria; phylum Acidobacteriota; class Vicinamibacteria; order Fen-336; family JAGNNV01; genus JAGNNV01. The sequence continues at coordinate 455 of JAIBCN010000125.1, forward strand.
TCCTCATCGTCCAGAAGGCCCCCACCGCCTTCGTCAAAGCCGACGACCTCAAGGGACAGCGGGTGGCCGTGGTCGGAGGCACCTTCCAGGCCCGCCTGGTGGCAGCTCTTCCCGGGGTTACGGTGGTGAGCGTCAGCAACGACGACGCCCTTTTCGACGCCGTCTCCCGTGGCGAGGCCAACGCCCTCGCCTGCGACTCCGCGACCGTCCTTCACCATCTCGGCCGCCGTCCGGAATTCAGTACCGCCTTCCCTCTCGGCGAACGTTCCTTCTTCGCCTTCGCCCTGCCCCGGAACTCGAACCTCCTGGGCCCTCTCAACGAGCACCTCAAGACGCTGATCCGGACGGGAGACTTCGCCCGGATGCTCGCCAAGCACTTCGGCGCGGCGAACGCGGAGTTCCTCGCCTCCGAGGTCGCGAGCAACGCCCCGAGGATGTAGGAGCACCTACCAGTTCGAGGGCTTGTAGTCCTTCAGGAACTTCCCGTAGACGTGGTCGCCGGTCAGCAGGCCTGAGAAGAAAGGGTCGCACACCCGGGCCGCCCCGTCGACGATGTCGAGAGGGGGCGCAAAATCCAGTTCGGCCTTCTTGCGTTCAGCGTGAACCTGGGGATCTTCGTCGGTGACCCAGCCGGTGTCGACGGCGTTCATGTGGATGCCGTCGTTCACGTAGTCGCGCGAGGCGGTGAGGGTCATCATGTTGAGCGCGGACTTCGCCATGTTGGTGTGCGGGTGCTTGTCGGTCTTGGTGCCCCGCGAGAAGATGCCTTCCATCGCGGAGACGTTCACGATGTGCTTGTCGAAGGACGGCACGCGCATCATGAGGCCCTTGAGCCTCGCGTTCAGGATGAAGGGAGCCACCGCGTTCACGAGCTGAACCTCGAGCATTTCCGCGGTCGGTACTTCGGCGAGGGCCAGGCGCCAGGTGTTCTGCGCGCGAAGATCCACCTGCTGGAGATCGGCGTCCAGGCGCCCCTGGGGAAAGAGATCGTCCCGGCGGGTGTCGTCATCGTAGGCATAGCGGATCTGCGAAAGCTGCGCCGAGGCCACGACGCCGATCCCGCTGCGCCCGCCGTTCAGAGTCATGAGGCCCGCGCGGTCCACGCCGGCCGGGCCCGCGATCGATTTGCCGCCATCGAGCGCCGCCTTGAGGTTTTCGTGACTTCGGAGAAGTCGGTAAATCTCGGGGCCGAAGTCGGCGGCCGGCCGTGACTCGGTGGGCAACAGGTCCTCGTAGAAGCCCGGCGGCCGGCGGACGGTCTGGCACGCGTTATTGACGATGATGTCGAGGCGCGGGAAGGTGTGCTCGATGTACCGGGCGAAGATCTCGACGCTCGGGGGATGGCGGAGGTCGAGACCGTGGATGTGAAGCCGGTCCTTCCACTGCGCGAAATCGCTCTCCCGCGAGTAGCGAAGCGCCGAGTCCTGGGGGAAGCGGGTGGTCGCGATGACCTCGGCCCCCGCCCGAAGCATCTTGAGCGAGGTTTGAAAACCGATCTTCACGCGCGAGCCCGTGACGAGGCCGACCCGGCCATTGAGCGACGCGGTCTGAAAGCGCTTCTGGTAGTTGAACTCGGCGCATTCCATGCACATCGAGTCGTAGAAGTGATGGAGGCGCGTGAACTCCGTCTTACAGACGTAGCAGGCGCGCGGCTTCTTCAGCTCACGGGCCGGCGCAGTCGGCGCCTCACCCACGAGCGCGGGCGCCACGAAGACCGCGGCCTCGCGCGCCTGGCGGATCCCGGTGACCGCCCGCAGCTCGCGATCCTGCGCTTCCTCACCGAGACGCCGCGCGCGTCGCAGCGTCTTCACCAGCCGCTTCTCCTGAAACGATGTCGGGCGCGAGGCCTGACCCGCCGCGATCAGCAGGGCCTGGCGCATCTCCAGAGGCACGGAGGCAAGCACGCCGCGGTCCGCGACCACCTTCTGGAGAAGCTCGGTGCAGCGGCGCACTTCATCGAGGTCGAGGGCGTCCGCCGCCTCGACGGGGGCGTCGAGGACGATGGCGTCGGAGGAACGGCGGGGCATGAGCCGCCGATTCTCTCAGTTGGAGGGCGAAGCGCGGAACCTGCGAGCAGGATGGGAGAAGGAGGGGTTGCTTCGTCGCGATGCCAACGGAGCGGCTCCTCGCAACTCCGGCGCCCGCCCGGGGGGCGGGCGCCTACGGCCTTACCGGCTTCGGCACGTCGAACATGATGCCTGACGCCGTGACCTTCGCGAACAGCGCGGTCGCCTTGGGCAGGAGGGCATTGACGGACTCGATGACGGTGGCGAGGGCCTTCTCGTTCTCGCCAATGCGGCGCAGCTGCGTCTCGGTGGGACGCATGGTGGCGCCCATGATCTGACCCTTGAGGCCGCCCAGCTGCTGCCGCACATTGCGGCGCGCGGCTTCGGGATCGAAACCACCGCCACCGCCCGGCGCGGCGCCGGGAGCAGGGAGCCCGAGGCGAGGACGAACCGCCGCCAGCTCCTTCTCGAACTCGTCCACCGCCGCCTTCAACTCGGCGGGCGCGGTGGGCGCCTTCACCTTGTCCTTGACCGTGTTCAGCTGCTCGTTCACGGAGAAGAGGGCGTTGTAGGCCTCGTTGGCCTTGCGACCGAGGTCATGCAGCCGCATCAGCGT
>JAIBCN010000115.1 GCA_019694155.1 Vicinamibacteria bacterium
GGAAGAGCACAAGCCGCAATCGATCGCGCGCGGCGGGGCCGGATGAACGTCCGTTTCCTCGAGCTGTTCGACCTCTTTTGTCCCGCCACTTCGACCCAATGTCCGGCCGGCACCATCCAGCATCCCTTGCTCTCGGATAAGGTCCACCTTTCCGCTGACGCGGCCCGACGTGTCGTGCTTCCCGAGCTGAAGGCCGATCTGGACTGGCTTCGCGGCGTCGACCCATCCGTTCCTCCTCAGCGCAACTGACAGCCCGCGACTCAGCCCCGAGAATCCCCATGCCGGCTCCCGCTCATCCGCGCGTCTCCGTGGTGATTCCTCTCTTTCAGAAGGCGCCCTACATTCGACGCGCCCTCGACTCGGTCTTCCGCCAGACCCTCGAGGAGTTCGAGGTCATCGTGGTCGACGACGGATCGACGGACGAGGCGCCCCAGGTGCTGGCGGCGATCGACGATCGGCGTCTCACCGTCCATCGCCAGGAGCACGCGGGCGTGAGCGCGGCCCGGAACGCCGGGGTGTCCCTGTCCCGCGCATCCTGGGTGGCGTTCCTCGACGCCGATGATGAATGGCGACCGGCCTTTCTCGAGTCCACGCTGCGCATCGCCGAGTCCATGCCCCGCGTATCCGTCGTTTTTACGAACTTCCGTGACTATCAGACCGGACACCCATGCCTGGTTCACACGCCGGGCGACGGCGACCTCGTCCGGGACTATTTCTCCGCTGTGCTCAGGAATGGGGGATTGGGCATGTCCTCCTCCAGCGTTCTCGCGCTTCGGTCGCAGATTGAGTCGTGCGGGGGATTCCGGGCCGGGGTCCAGCACGGCGAGGATCTCGACCTGTGGGCCCGGCTGGCCTGGACAGGGGATGTCGGTTATTGCGATGAGACGCTGGCCGTCTGTCACACCGAGGTGGAAGGATCGGCTTCCAAGGACCTTCGAGCCGCGACCTTGCCGTATCCCGCATTCCTGAACACCTGGGAGGAGTGGCGTGCTGCCGGCCGCATTCCCGGACCCCTCCGGAAATCCAGCGCTCGATACGCGAATTGGATTCTCGCGCGGCATGTGATGGAGCTGGCCCACCAGGGTCTTCGCGAGGAGGCCCGCCGCCGGCTTGATGCCGCGCTCTGGAGGAACCGGGCTGACCCGCTTCATTGGCGGGCACGAATCTGGATCTGGCTGCCTGCGGGTTTTCTGAGGCGGGCGCGCGCGCTTCGCGGTTCGTTGAACGGCCGATTCCGAATGTCTCGCGGGGATCGGTCGCGGACGCGCGGGGCCTAGTCGAGCGAAGCGGGCGCAGGGGCGGTCCTGCCTTCGCCGACCCCGAGAAAGTCATCGAGGAACCGGGCCCGGCCTCCCGCGAGGAGGTGCCGCATGTGCTCAATCCCCGGGAGGGGCACCAGCAGCGTGCGGCACCCGAGGTCGAGACCTTCGTAGAGCGCGGTGGAATACACGCCCACCTGATATTCGGCCCGCGGCAGCAAGTCGTACAAGGGCTCCTCAGCGACCCTGACGTTGCCGGCGCCTTTCAGGGCGACGAAGACGCGTTGCAGCTTCGGTTCCCGAAGCTCGGCCGGATGCAGCTTTATGACGATCTCGAATCCCCGGAGACACTGCATGCGTTCCAGCAGGGCCTGGGCCAGCCGCCTGGCGATTGGGGGTTGAGAGAGGACGACCATCAGGCCCTTTTGCTTGGCCGCACCCTGGTAAGCGCGGGTGAGCGGAGCCCAGTTCGGTTCCACGCGCTCGACGGCGCAAGGGAGTTCGGGGAGGACGTTCCAGTCGGCGTCCCAGGCAAGGAAGCGATCAGGAAAGTACTCGAGCCGCGCCGACGGATCCCGGTTCGGGTAGCTGTATCCGATGTGATGGCGCGAAACCACCGCGTGCTGCACCTCGGTGACTCGTATTCCGAGATGTCTGCCGGCCGCCACCAGAGCCCCCAGGTTGCCGTGCGCGCACACGCAATAGATGTCTGCTGGCCGGCGTGCCTTGAAGAGACGCCGATAGACGGCGTAGGACGCCCGAAACCGCGGGACGCCTGGCCAGAGGAGCCATGCCAGATCGATCTGCACCTGGAGCTTTTGCCTCAGAAACTCCTCGACGCGGGCCAGGAAGGCCCGGTCCTCCGCCGTTGGCCTCCACCGGAGGAGGCGGAAGCGTAGCCCGCTTTCCAGGCCGATTGCGTCTGTGAAAGAACGCCGCCGGTCCGGCGACTTGGCGTGGTAGCCGCCGAGATGTGTGTCGAGGAGTTGGACGCGTTTTCCCTGCCGGCTCAAGGAGCGAGCGAGCGCATCCGTATAGACGCACCCCTGCACGCCGTCGATGCTCGATGACCTCGGCCCTTCGAAGACCAGGGCGTCGCACTGCCCCCAACCCGCGAAGGGGTTGTGGGTGAGCGAGCCCCTGAGGAGTCTCGCGTGAAAGCCGAGGCGTCCCACGAATCCGCCCGGCGTCTCGTCCGGTGTGTTTTCGAACAGTCCCAGGGAAGAGGAAAGAGATTGAAATACCGCGAATCGGCCGGCCTCCCAGGGCCTGACTCCGTTGACTTCCCAGTCGAGCAGGCCCAGTTGGCCCTCGGCATCCCAAAGCGCTTCACAGAGCCCGGCCAGCGTCACGCCGGGCCGGAGATCGGTTCCCAGATACTCGATTTGCGATGTCGCGGGATCCTCGAACATCCTCAGATCCCGCGACGTCGACACGATCAGTTCGCGCCGGCCGGCCGGGTCGCGGCCACGACGCCTCGCGGGCGCGAGATCAGATTCGCGAGGATGCGATACGCCCCGGGGGTACCCGACGGCAGCTGCCGGAAGAGTCCCAGGCCGACATAACTCCAGGTGCCCTTGCCGACCGTGGTCTCTACCAGGAGGCCCTTCTTCTCGCCCGGGTTCTTGGGCCAGGGATCGGCGGACTTCAGGACATCCACGTACTTCGGATCCCGCGCGCCGAAGAAGTAGAGGCCGCGTTCCTGGACCCAACCGTCGAAGTCACGCGAAGTGATCTTGTTGGGCGCGTTGACGAGGCGCGAGGCGGGCGCCACGATCTCGATCGGCGCCTCTTCCACGGTCACGCGATTCGACGTGACCGAAGCGGCATAGGGGGCGAAGGGCGAATCCTGAACCGGGCGTGCGCCGCCCCCGCCCGGGCCGCCGCCGGGGCCGCCGGAGAAGCCGCCGGCGAAGGCGGGCTGCGAGAGCACATTGAATTCGAACTTGTTGTACTGAACCACGAGGTTCCCGCCGTCTTCCACGTACTTCATCACCCGCGCGTAGTTAGCCTTCAGGTCGTCGCGGGTCTGGAAGGCCCGCGTGCCCGTCACGATCGTCGTGTACCTGGAGAGATCGCCGTAGGCGAGGTCGTCGGCCGAGAGCATGGTGGGCGTCACTCCGAGCTGCGCGATCGCGTCCGCGACCTCGTCGCCCGCGCCCATGATGTAACCGACGCGTACACCCGGCGCCACCTTCACATCCTGCACGCGCAGCACGGAGGCGGCGTCGTGGAAGAGATGGCGTTCCTGGGTGTGGTCGTAGGCGATCACCTGGTAGCCCTGGGTGAAGGTCTCGCCATTCGCCTCGGCCGACGCCTTGAGAGTGAACTCCGACTCTGGCGTCCCCGGGGGCACGGTGACGAAGAAGCGCACGGTCAGTTCCTCGCCCTCGTAGCGGAACTTCACGGGCGCGGAGGCGGGTTCGACCTTGAGCTTCCCCGCGTCGATCTTCACGACCGCGTCCACCGCGCCCTTGCCGCCGTTCTTCACCGCGACGCGGAGCTCACGCTTCACCGCCACCGTGGATTTCGGCGCCACCACGATCTCGGGCGTGAGGTGAACCGAAAGCACAGGGACGACGTTCACTTCCTTCTGCTTCTCTCCGCCCACCCAGCGCCCCTCGTACCGGTACTGGGCCGCCTGCGTTCGCCCGAACGTGGTTCCCGCGCTGCTGAAGCTGAATCGGGCCTGGACGTCCGACGGGCTCCAGGGCAGCGTGTGATCCCTGGGAATTTCGATGTCGTAGCGATCGACCTTGTAGTTGCGCTTCCAGTAGGGCTGGGTGTACCGCGCGGCCGCGCCGGTGGTCACCGTGAACGTGCCCTGCGCCTTCTGACCCGGGGCGAGGTCCCCGGTCCTATCGAGCTTGCCGCTGACCGACCAGCCGCTCGGAACCATGAGCGACACTTCTTCGATCTTCACCGGCTCGTCGCCCTGATTGACCACGAGCGCCCGCACATCGAAAGCCTGGCCGCGCACCACGTTGTCGTCGTTCGCCACCGCCTGGAAGACGACGCCATGGGCGAGGATCAGCGCCTGCTCGAATTCCGTCACCTTGCGCTCAAGGCGATGAAGGAGATTCGCCTTCGCGAGCGGCGACAGGCCGCTGCCCTTCACCTGCGCGATCAGCGAACGGGTGGCGCCCATGCCCTTGCGCAGGGCGGGGACGACCTTGCCGAGAGATTTCGGATCGTAGGCGGCGAGCGCTTCGGCCGCCGCGTCCTGGATGCCCGCGAGGCCGGAGGAGAGGAAGGAGGCCTTGTCCTCTTCACCCTTCGCGAAGCGGGCGAGCGCCTTCACCGAGATGTCATCGGGCAGGATCGACGTGCCTCCGCCCGCGATTTTCGGCTCGGAGTCGACGATGTAGTAGGTCGCGCGCCCGTCTCCCGGATCGCTCTTGAGCTGGCCGCCGCCCTGGCACTTGTGGAACGAGCGGCCGATGGAACCGAACTCGGCGTAACTCATGCCGAGCAAGGGGTCGAAGCCGTTCGTCGCCACCGTGGTCATTTCGCCCTCGAGCTTCTCGAGGCCTCCGCCCACCCCGCCCTGGTAATCGCGCAGGGCCTGCCAGGGAAGAAGTCCCTCCTTGACCTGGTCGGGGAAGCGGTTGGGATCGGCGGCCACGCGGAAGGCCTCCTTGGCGAGGCGCGCGGTGGTCTGGTGGTGCTGGCCGCCGCCGGGGGCTTCCAGCGACAAGGTGAGGACCACGTCGGGGCGGAAAGTGCGGAAGACGCGCACGACGTCGTCGAGGATCTCTTCCTTGCCCCACTTCTGGAGCGTCTCCTCCACGCTGAACGAATAGCCGAACTCGTACGCCTTGGTGAAGTACTGCTCGGCCGCGTCGTAGCGATGCACGCCCGCGAGCTCCTCCGTGCGCAGAATGCCGATCGCCTGGAAGAGTTCCGGTCCGATCTCGTTCTGGCCGCCATCGCCGCGGGTCACCGTGAGGAGGCCGGTGCGTACGCCCATCCCCCGGGAAAGCAGGGTGAGGACGCCGTTGTTCTCGTCATCGGGGTGAGCGGTGACGTAGAGGACATTGAAGGAGACGGGCAGGCGCCGCAGCGCCAGCCCGAGGCCGGCGGCGCCCTGGTCCTGCGGGATAGGCGCGAGCTGCGCCTCCGAACGCGGAACAGCGAGAAGTGCGACGAGGGTTACAAGTGCGGCGAAAGCCGGCCGAACGCGATGTGACATGGGTTTGACTCCTGTTGAAGACGGAGAAGGATGACTACCGCCGCCACGGCACTCGGAAGGCTTTCGAGGTCCGGCCCGGTGCTACCGGATCCGGATCTTCAACTGCAGCCGGATCGGGACCAGGATCTCGCGGCCGCCGCTCGTCAATGAGATCTCGACGGGCACGGTCACCTGGACTGGATCGGCCTTGAGGGCGCCCGCCGGGATATCGACGGCGGCCTGCACGTTCACGGGATCGGAAGTAAAGGTGGAAGACCCGCCCGGAGCGCCGAGCTCCATCATCGAATCGAGCGGCGAACCAGCGGAAGGGAGAGCCGCGGGAGGGGCAGGTTCAAGGGCGGAACCGAAAGGATCGTCCAGCGCGGCCGGCGGGCTCGCAACCGGCGTTGCGCCGAAGGGCGAATCGAGGGCCGAGCCGAAGGGATCTCCCGGCCCCGCGGATGGCGATGTGGCGGGACCGAGGTCCAGCTCGAGCTCGCCTGTGGCCCCTTGGGGAACCGGAGGCGGAGCCTCGCCGAGGGAATCGAGAGACAGCTCCGGCCCGAACGGATCGGGGGGCGGCGCCACGGCCGGTGCCGGCCCTGAGAGCGCGTCGAGAGGGTCGCCGAAATCCACAGGTGCGGGAGGCGGCGCGGGGCCGAGGTCGAGCTCGCTGTCGAGCGACAGCGCGGGAGCCGGGCTCGGGCCGCCCAGGGAATCGAGCAGGTCGTCGTTCGAAGCGAACGCTGGCGGTGGCGGAGGAGGCGGCAGCGGAGGAGGAGATGAGGGCCGCGGAGGCGGTGGAGGCGGGGCGGCCGCTCGCGGCGGCGGGGGCGGCGGAACGGGTGCCGCCACGCGCGCGGGCGGCGGCAGCGAGGGGGCTGGCGGAGGAGGCGGCGGCAGCGGAGGAGGTGCGGGGGGCTTGGCCGCGAGCGAGGCCGGTCGCGGGATGGCCTCGGACGGACGCCCCGCCGCGTCATTCCCGTACTTGGCCGCGAGCACCTTGAACACGAGCTGGGTGGCGACCTTGAGTGTTTCCTCCACGCCCTTCCCGCTCTTCGCCGAAGCTTCGACGAAGGGGACCCCGCGCGTATTGAGGACCTTGTTGAGATCCGCGAGGGGCGCGGCGTTTGGCAGATCGCGCTTGTTGTACTGGATCACCAGCGGGATGGTGTCGGGATCGAGCTCGTTCGCGACGAGGTTCTCGCGCAGATTCTTCATGGCATCCGCGTTGGCTTCGATCATCGCGTCCTGGGAATCCGCAACGAACACCACGCAGTCGGCGCCCTTCAGCACCATGCGCCGCGTCGCGTTGTAGAAGACCTGGCCGGGAACGGTGTAGAGCTGCACACGCGTCTTCATGCCGCGGATGGTGCCGAGTTCGATGGGAAGGAAGTCGAAGAACAGCGTGCGGTCCGCTTCAGTGGCGAGCGAGAGCATCTTGCCCTTGTTCTTTATGGGCAGCTGCTCGTGAATCCACTGCAGATTCGTGGTCTTCCCGCAGAGGCCGGCACCGTAGTAGACGACCTTCGCCGTGAGTTCTTTTGTGGAGTAGTTGAAGAGAACCATCGTTAGTACCGGCCAGACTTGGATTCTAAGCCCATGAGGGGAACCCGCTCGTCTTCGCTAGACTTTAGCCCCCCCCACGGGATTTTTCGAGGAGATTCACACACCCATGTTGACCGCATCCGCCCTTGCTTTGGCCGTCCTCGCCGTTCAGGCGACGGCCCCCGCCACCAGCCAGGCCCCCGCCGCCGCCCAAGCACCCGCTCCCGAGGCCAAACCGACGCCGGACGGCGCGGTCATAGCACTCGACACCACCATGGGCACGATCGAGATCGGGCTGTATCGGACCAAGGCCCCGGCCTCCAGCCGCAATGTCCTCAACTACGTCAAGAGCGGCTTCTACAACGGCACAACTTTCCACCGCGTCATTCCGGGCTTCATGATCCAGGGCGGCGGCATGGATGCGAAAATGGTCGAGAAGCCGACGGGAGGGCCGGTCCGCAACGAAGCGAAGAATGGCCTGTCCAACACGCGAGGGTCGGTCGCTCTGGCGCGCACGAGCGACCCGCACAGCGCGACCTCGCAGTTCTTCATCAACGTGCGGGACAACATGAAGCTCGACTTTGGCATCTCCCCCGACGGCTGGGGCTACGCGGTGTTCGGGGAAGTGCTCTCGGGCATGGACGTCGTTGACGCCATCGTGGCCGTGCCCTCCACCAGCGTCGGGCCTCATCAGAACGTGCCGATCAAGCCGGTCGTGATCACTCGCGCGCGCGTGGTCTCGGAGCCGGCTCCCGCCCCGCCGGCGGCGACGAAGACCGGCGCTCCCGCGGCCGGCAAGGCGTCGGCGCGTCCTCCCGCGACCACCCCGAAAGCGAAGGCCTCGCCGAGTCCGTCGCAGAAGTAGGGCGATGGGCGGCCTCAGCGGGCCGGTGTTTCCGGCCAGAGGATCCTCACCAATCGCGTGAAACGCGGATCGGCCCGGATCGGGTCGAACCGCGGATCCCGCTTCAGCGACCGCAGGGCAGGCGACCGCTCCTCGAACGCAGCCTCCAGGGCGCGGAACGCGCGTTCCGGGTCAAGGCCAGCCGCCGCGACCGCCATCAGGTAGGGCGAGACGTACGAAGTGCGCGCCTGCGCCTCGAGGTCGGCCAGGGCGCCTCGGGCGAGATCCAGCTTGCCTCGCATGACGTAGAAGGAGGCGAGTTCGGCGCGGGCCGCGGGAGCCCCCGCCGCCTCCGCCTTGAGGTACGCCGCCTCGGCCTCATCGAGGCGGTTCGCGCGAGCGAAGGCGTCGCCCTGCACCATCAGGCCTGGACCCCATCCGGGCGCGACGCTTGCGATACCCATGGCTTCCGCGAGGGCGTCGTCGTTGCGACCAAGATCCAGAAGGACACCCGCGAGGTTGACCCTGATGCCCAGCGACAGAGGATCGAGGTCGCGCGCCCGCCGGAGGTTCAGGTAGGCCTCCTGATAACGCTCCTCCGATCGGAAGAGGATGGACTGCCAGTGCAGGCGCGTGGCGTAGTTCGGGTTTAGGGCGGCCGCCTTCGCGAAGGCCTCCTCGGACCCGACCGCGTTCCATTCGTACAGGCCGCGGATCATCCCGAGGTTCGTCCACGCCTCCGCGAGTTCCGGGTCGAGGTCCACCGCTTTTTCGGCGGCCTGGCGGGCCTGCAGCCAGGCGTCCTTCGTGGAAACGTGACCATGGTCCATCAGCACTGAGTAGGCGTCGGCCAGGCCGGCCCACCCGGGGGCGAAATCCGGATGCGTCCTGGTGATCGACTCGAAGATGCGCCGGGACTCGAAAAGGCTTTCGCGCGTGCGCTTGTTCCACTCGTAACGGCCGCGCAGGTACTCGAGGTAGGCCCCCGAATCGAGGGCTACGGGCGGACCCGCCTCGGCGTTCACCGCCACGCGAACGCCGGAGCCGATGGCCCCGACCACCTCGCGTTCGAGAGCGAGAAGCTCCTTGATGTTCCTGTCGTAGGTCTCGCTCCAGACCTGGGTCCCGTCCCCGGCTCGAGCGAGCGAGACGTGAAGGCGGACCGTGGAGCCTTCGCGGCGAATCGTTCCTTCGATGAAATGGGAGGCCCCGAGTTCGCGGGCGAATGACGCGGCGTCCTGTTCGCGCTTCCGGTAAACAAGAGCGCTCGAACGTGCGATCACGCTCAGGCGGCCGGCCGTCTTCTTTCCGAGCGACGCGATGAGTTCGTCGGTCAGCCCGTCCGCGAGGTAACCCTCGGGGGTTGCGGAAAGATCCGCGAACGGCAGCACAACCAGCCGGATCGACCCCGCGGGTGCTCCGGTGCCGGGCTTCGCGGGCCGCACCACGAAGAAAGACGCCAGGGCGACCGCGGTGACGATCAAGGCCGAGGTCATGATGAAGGCGAGGCGGCGCCGCGGGGGAGCGACGCTCGGCGCCTGACCGGATTGAGTGACCGGATCGCCCGCTTTCGGACGGTCGAGTGCATCCCCCCGCCGGACATCGGCCACGAAGCGATATCCGCGTCGTGGAAGAGTCTGGATGAAACGAGGCGCAAGGGCGTTGTCGCCGAGCGCCTGACGGACTTCCTTCACGCAGTAGTTCAGTCCCTGTTCCACATCCACATCGACGCTGTCGGCCCAGAGCGCCGCCTTGATCTCCTCGCGAGTGACGAGGTCGCCCGCGCGGTCGAGGAGCAGGGCCAGGACCTGAAAGGGCTGATTGCGCAGGTGGACGAGCCGGCCCTCTTTCCTCAGTTCGCCGGTCTTCGTGTCGAGTTCGAAGACGCCGAAGCGGAAGCCCTCTCTGGCGAACTCGCTGGTGTTGTGCGTCCAGGCCGATGGGTCGGACGCTTCAACCGGCTGGATCGACGCCACCCCGTCAGTCATCGCCCCATCCCCGTCCGGTCCGCGCTGGGGGCGCCGAGACCCTCGACGCCTTTGTCTCCAGACACCCCGGGGGTGCCCGCATCCCGCCCGCCAGGGGCAGTCCATCTGGAATCCATGGAGCCTGTCTTCGCTCGATGTTCGGCGTTCGAGGACGCCCGCGTGATCGTCATGACGGGAGATCTGTGCAAGGGCCGTGCCCACACACGGATCGCGGCCACAAATCCAAAATCATGATGCAATCAATCGCGGTTCCATTGTGGGGTTGTCGCGCCTGGTCGATCCTGCCGGCATGTCGAGTCACTTTGCGCAAGGGTCGCTATTCGATCCTCGGTTCAACCTCGAAACAGCAGGCGACCGCCTGGTGTTGCGGGACATTCTGGCGAGCGTCGAGAAGAGCCTGATCGTCGCGGCGCTTCTCGCGGCCGGAGGGAACCAGAGGCGGGCGGCCATCGCTCTCGGCGTTCTCCCGACCACGCTTCAGGAAAAGCTGAAGCGATTTGGGCTCCTAGATGACCGCTTCGGCCGGCGTGCACGCCAGGGGGGGCGTGCCGCGAACCGAAGCGAAACCCCCGGGCCTCGCTCCGAGGCCTCAAACACCCCCACAGAGGAAAAACAACGATGATGAGAAAACGACTCCTGGCCCTCGCCCTGCTCGTCCTGGGCGGAGCTTTCGCCCAGGCGCAGACCGCCACCGGCAATGTCTACGGGAGGGTCACCGACGATTCCGGTGCGGTCCTTCCCGGCGCGAACGTGTCCATTACCGGCGAAGCCGGGACCCGCACCACCGTGACCGGATCGGGGGGCGAGTTCCGCTTCTTGAACCTCGACTACGGAAACTACACGGTCACGGTCACCCTGCAGGGCTTTGCGGGATCGAGCCGCGCGGTTCAGATCGTGACCGGTCAGAACGTCGAACTCGCCGTCAGCCTGAAGATCGGTGCGCTGAGCGACGTGGTCGAAGTGTCGGGCGAGGCGCCCCTGGTCGAGGTCAAGAAACGGGGCACCGGCACCACGATCAGCAATGAGCAGCTCAGGGACGTCCCGAATTCGCGCGACCCCTGGGGCATCATGCGGGTCGTTCCGGGCGCCATGATCGACCGGGTGAACATCGCGGGGAACGAGAACGGCCAGCAGGCCTCGATCGCCGGCAAGGGCTCGACCACCTCCCAGGTGGTCTGGAACCTCGACGGCCTCGTCATCACCGACATGTCCGCCACGGGCGCCTCGCCGGACTACTTCGACTTCGACGCCTTCCAGGAGATCAATGTGACCACGGGCGGCGGCGACCTCAACATGGCGACCGGCGGTTTCGGTCTCAACCTGGTGACCCGCCGCGGCACCAACGCTTTCCACGGCGGCGGCCGCTACATCGCCACGGACGACCGGTGGAGTTCGTCGAACATCTCGCCCGAGCTCCTCGCCGAGATCAACAAGGGCGGCACGGTGAACCGCCTCGCCGGCGGCACCGGGTACTGCGCGCCCGAGGCGGGCCAGGCCCGCGACAAGGCCGACCACATCGATTCGATCAGGGACTATGGGTTCGACATCGGGGGCCCCATCGTCAAGGACAAGCTCTGGTTCTACGCGACCTACGGCAAGCAGGACATCAAGCTCTGCCGGCTGAACGGCACCGAGGATGCGACCCTGCTACCTTCCTACAACGCCAAGCTCAACTGGCAGGCGGGTGCCAACACCATGGTGTCCGCCTTCTACTTCGTGGGCAAGAAGCAGAAGTTCGGCCGGGCTGTTGGCTTCTTCGCGAACGAGTCCGACTCGTTCCTGTGGAACCAGGACAAGGCCGGAACCGATGGGGGACTCCCCAGCGGACTCTGGAAGGCGGAGGTGAATCACACCTTCTCCGCCAACTTCTTCGCGTCCGTCAAGGCCGCCTACTACGACACCGGCTTCACTCTGGCCGCGCGGGGCGGTGACACCCAGGGCTACACCCTCGACTTCGATCTCGCCCGCGCCACCGGCTCCTACCTCACCTATGTTGCCCGGAGGCCGCAGAAGACGCTGAACGCGGACGGCAGCTACTTCTTCCAGGGACTCGGGGGCAACAACCAGTTGAAGTTCGGCTTCGGGTACCGGATCGCCACCACCAACGACACCAGCCACTACAACGGCAACCAGCTTTCCGCGGTGATCGCGGGGGGGCCGTACGTCGCCCAGGTGCACCGCGACGCGGCGGATCGGAACCAGGGCAAGTACCTCTCGGCCTACGTGGGAGACGTGTTGACCCGGGACCGGCTGACTCTCAACCTCGGCTTGCGTTTCGACGGGCAGGCCGCGCGGAACCTGCCTTCCACCATTCCCGCCAACAAGTCGTTCCCCTCCGAGGTTCCCGCGGTGAACTACCCGGGTTCGGACAACCTGGTGGACTGGAAGGATGTCTCGCCTCGCGCCGGCTTCTCCTGGGCGCTCGATGAGAGCCGCAAGACCGTCCTCCGCGGGTCCTATGCGAACTACGCAAGCCAGCTCGGCTACGGGGTCGTGACCACCGCGGCCGTCCCCGCCGGCTACCTCGCTTACGGGTGGAACGATCTGAACGGCGACCGCGCGGCCCAGCCGAACGAAGTCGACATCAAGGGCGGCGTTCTCTACAGCTACAACATCGATCCGGCGAACCGGACCGGCATCGCCCCCGGAAGGATCGATCCCGACATGAAGAACCAGCGCGACAACGAGTTCGTCATCGGTATCGATCACGAACTCGCCACGGACCTCGCGGTGGGCGCGGCCTACACCTTCCGGTCGTCGAAGAACCTCTCCTACACGCCCTTCCTGTCTGCGCCCTGCGCGGTCGGGGTGTCCTGCTCGATCATCCAGCCCGGCCAGTACGTCCGGGGCGCCGACCTCTCGGCCCGGGGGTTCACGGCCGCGAGATACACCGCCCCCGCCGCGCTGGTCGCGGCCGGCGGCTCCGGGCGCTATCGCACGAACTACACGGGATATTCGCGCCGGTTCAGCGGTCTCGAGCTCACGGTGAAGAAGCGGATGTCCAGGAAGTGGGCGGCGAATCTCGCTCTCTCCTGGAACGACTGGACCGAGGATTACTCCGACACCAACCGCGTCAATGCCTTCGGGAGCCCGACTCGCCTGGAGTCCGGCGCACTCACCGATGGCGGACCGGTGTCGATCCTGTCCGGCGGCTCGGGCAAGGCGAGCTTCTACTCGTCCTTCAAGTGGCAGGTCTACGCGGACGCCCTCGTGACCCTGCCGGGCAGCATCGATCTCTCCACCGCCCTCTTCGGCCGGCAGGGCGGGATCTATCCGACCAACATCACCACCAGCCTGGGCGCGGACGGCTCGACGCGCGTTCTCGCCACCGCGGTGGATGCGGCTCGCTACGACAACCTGTGGAACCTCGACCTCCGACTGGCGCGGAATTCGAAGATCGGCCGGGTCACCATCACGCCCTCCGTCGAGCTCTTCAACGCGCTCAACAATGACGTCGTCCTCTCGCGGGCGCGCAATGCGGCCTCGGCGACCCTCGGACGCGTCGAGGAAGTGATCAGCCCGCGCATCCTGCGTCTGGGCGCGCGGCTGTCGTTCTAGCCGGAAGGCGTCTCAAGGAGCCGGCCTCGCGACTTCGCGGGGCCGGCTCTTCTCTTTGCTGGATCCCGGCTGGAGCCTGCCCCGGCGAAAGCCGGGGCCGGGATACGCAGGGGCGCCCTGATTCCCTGGCGACCCTGCTAGTTCCAGAAGAACTTGATGCCGAGCTGGATCTCGCGGGGGGCGCGGGTGCCGGTGATCTTGCCGAAGTTGCCGGTAGACGCCGTGCAGTCCGCGGCGGTGACAGCTACCGTGCAAACGTTCTGTATGGCGCCCGGGTCGAGCTGGGTGTGATTGAGGGCGTTGATGAAGTCGGCGCGGAACTGCAGGCGCGTGTTCTTGCTCGGGTACCAGTTCTTCGATGCGGTGATGTCCCACTGGTTGACCCCAGGCAGGCGGAAGATGGCGCGGCCGGTGTTGCCGAGCGCGCCGTCGGCGGGCGGCGCGAACGCGCCGGGATTGAAGTAGTACACGCCTCCCGGGGTGTTGGCGGGCAGATTCGCGAACGGGTCCGAGATCTGATTCACGCGGATGCCGCGCCGGCTGCCGTTGGTCGTGCCATTCACCACGCGGGAGATGGGCAGGCCGGACCAGAACTGGGTGATGCCGGAGACCTGCCATCCGCCGAGCACCTGCTTGGCGAGACCGCCCTTGGCGTCGCGGAAGAACGGCAGTTCGTAGACGTAGTTGACGGTGAACACATGGGTGCGATCGGTGCGGGAAATCGCGTATTCCGCGGCGAGGTTGGTGCGATCCTGGGGAAAGTCGACGGCGTCGCGATCGTTGGAGGCGTCGGTCTTCGACCGGCTGAGTGTGTAGGCCACGCTCACCAGGCCCTTGCGACCGGCATCATGCCGGAAGTTGACGAGCAGCGCGTTGTAGCGGGCTTTGGCCGTAGTCTGGCGGAAGGTGATCCCGGCGTAGCCTGGGTATGGCCGCGCGAGGTTGATGACCCCGTTTGCGGCCATGACTTCCTTGGGGGTGGGCGCGTTGATATCGACAGGCTGGATCAGGTTGTCGCCCCTCGAGCCCGCGTAGCCGATGTCGATGACGCCCCTTGCATAGAGCTTGCGCTGGACGCCGACGTTCCACTGCTGCGTGCGCGGGGTCTCGAACGGATCGCTCGAGGCGATGAGGGCCACGATCGGGCGTGTGGTCGGGCTCGTGCCGGAGCCTGGGTTCGAGAGTTTCGGGTTCAGCACCTGGGGGTTCGTGACCAGGGGCGGATTGACGAACGCGTTCTGCTCGAAGATCCCGACCAGGGGCTGGTCGTAATAGACCCCGTACCCCCCGCGCACCACGGTCTCGCCTTTCCCGTCCTTGTCCCATGAGAAGCCGATTCGCGGCTGGATGTTGCCCTTGTCGGTGGGATAGATCGCTTCTCCATAGGGCGAGTTCTTGCCCGCCACCACGATGCCGTTCAGCACATCGCCCGTGCCCGCGACCATCGCGCCCGAGCCCGCGGCGAAAGTACCCGCCTTCGCCGGGTCGAATCGCGAGGGCACGAAGTTCGTGAGCAGGTTGTTGACGTCGGTGACGCCGGGATACAGGGCGTAGCGCACGCCGAGGTCTATCGACACGTTGGGTCTCACGTGCCAGGAGTCCTGGACGTAGAACTCGTACCGGTTGAAGCGTTCCTGGACGCCGACTTCCTTCTCGGGCTCGGTGTAGGTGCAAGCCGACCCGCAGAGGCCGTCGGCGTTGCCGGTCAGGAAGTTCTGGAAGGCGGTGCGCCCGCCCCCGGCCACGAAGCTGAAGCTGCCCTGGGTTCCGCTGGTGGACAGCTCGTTCTTCTGTTCGAAGGTGACCAGGAAGCCGCCCTTCAGGGAATGATTGCCGCGGACGTACGAGAGGTTGTCGCCGATCGTGTAGTTCTTGTAGTTGTTGTCGAAGAGCTGGTTGGCTCCGATCGTCGACAGTCCGCTGACGGCTATGGAAGGGATCAGGTTGTTGCGGTTCTCCGCGTACAACTCGGGAATGCTGATGCCGTACTGGTCACGCTTGTTCCTGGCGTTGTCGCCGTAGACCGAAGTGATCGCGTTGCTCGAATACTGCAGCGTGACCTCGTTGAGCAGGTGGGGGTTGATGGTAGTGACGATCTGGCTGACGAAGATCTGGCCGGGTACGTCGGTCAGGGTGGTGGCGACGTTCGGGATGGCGGTTCCGAAGAAGAGGCCGCCCGGCTCCACGGTGTGGCTCAGGTCATGGGTGTAGCGCGCCATCACGCGCCACTTGGAGCTCGCGTTCCAGTCGACGCGGCCCACCCACTGCGTCGTGTCCTGCCG
>JAIBCN010000036.1 GCA_019694155.1 Vicinamibacteria bacterium
CACGGCGAGCACACTCGCGACGTCCTTCTCTCCCTGGGGCTATCGAAAGCGCGCATCGCGGAACTGCGCGACACAGGAGTGATTCAATGACCGGCATGCTCACCACGCGTCGCCGTGACGATGGCGTCTTCGTCCTCTCCCTCGATGTCCCCGGGGAGAAGCTGAACGTTTTGTCTCTCGGACTCCTCGACGAGTTCGAGGCCGTCTTCAAGACCATCGAGGGCGACGCGACCGCCCGCGGGGTGGTCATCATCAGCGGCAAGCCCGAGGGCTTCATCGCGGGAGCCGACATCAAGCAGTTCGTCGCGGTGACCACGGCCCAGGAAGCGATCGCCCTCGCCTCCAAGGGCCACGAACTCCTGAACCGGATCGAGACCTCGAAGGTCCCCTTCGTGGCCGCGATCAACGGCATCTGCCTGGGCGGGGGCACCGAACTGTCCCTTGCCTGCGCGGGACGCGTGGCGAGCGACGACCCGAAGACCGCGATTGGCCTGCCCGAGGTTCAACTCGGCCTCGTGCCCGGCATGGGCGGGACCCAGCGACTGCCCCGGCTGGTGGGCCTCGCTCTCGGCCTCGACATGATCCTCTCCGCGCGCAATCTCAAGGCGACGAAAGCGATGCGCGCGGGCCTCGTCGACGAGGTGGCGCCGCGGTCGATCCTCGAAGATCGGGCCGCGGCTCTCGCCCTCGCCATTGCGGCGGGGAAGAGGCCGGTTCGGCCCGGGATCAAGCTGGTCGAGAGGCTGGCGCGGCCGGTCATCTTCTCCAAGGCCCGCTCGACGGTGATGGCGAAGACGGGCGGCCACTACCCGGCTCCGCTGCGCGCCATCGAGGTGATCAAGGACGGCACCGCGGCATCGCTGGCCGCGGGCCTCGAGATCGAGAAACAGGCTTTCGGTGAGTTACTCGTGGGCGAAGTGTCCCGGGCGCTCGTGAACGTGTTCTTCGCCACCCAGGACATCAAGAAGGCCGTGCCCCTGCCGGACCCGCCGCCTGAGATCTCCAAGGTCTGCATTCTGGGCGCCGGCCTCATGGGCGCGGGGATCGCGGGCATCGCCGCGGATTCGGGGATGCGCGCGCGCATGAAGGACCGCGACGACGCGAGCGTCAGCAAGGGCCTCGGCTATGTCCGGGGGATCTGGGAAGAGCGGCGCAAGCGGGGGAGCCTCAGTTCGCGGGAGGTCTCGCAAAGGATGGACCGGGTGTCGGTGGCCACCGACTACTCGGGCTTCAAGCAGGCCGAGCTCGTGATCGAAGCGGTGTTCGAGGACCTGAACGTCAAGCGCCAGGTGCTCAAGGAGACCGAGGATGTGACGTCCGAGACCTGCGTGTTCGCCTCGAACACCTCCTCCCTGCCCATCACGGACATCGCGCAGAACGCGAAGCGCAGGGACCTCGTCCTGGGCATGCACTTCTTCTCGCCCGTCCACAAGATGCCTCTCCTCGAAGTCATCGAGACGAAGGACACGGCCCGCCGCGCCACCGAGGTCGCGGTCGCCTTCGGCCGGAGAATCGGCAAGCACGTCATCGTGGTCGGCGACGGGCCCGGCTTCTTCACCACCCGCGCGCTCTCTCCGTACATGAACGAGGCCGCGCATCTCCTCGAAGAAGGCGTCTCCGTCGAAGCCATCGACAAGGCCATGAGGGACTTCGGATTCCCGGTGGGCCCCATCACTCTCCTCGACGAGGTGGGCATCGACGTGGGCGCCAAGGTCCAGAAGATCCTCCACCACGCTTTCGGGGCCCGCATGGACCCACCGAAGTCGATGGAGAAGCTCATCGCCGACGGCCGTCTCGGCCGCAAGAACGCCAAGGGCTTCTATCGATACGCGGAAGGTTCGAAGTCGAAGGAAGTCGACGCCACCGTGTATGCCCTCATGCCGGAAGGCGCCGGCCGGAAAGCCATGGACCCGAAGGTCATCCAGGAGCGCCTGTTCCACGCCTTCCTGAACGAGTCTGCCTACTGCCTGCAGGAAGGGATCCTGCGCAAGCCCGTGGACGGCGATATCGGCGCCATCTTCGGGCTCGGCTTCCCGCCCTGGTGGGGTGGCCCGTTCCGCGCCATCGACAAGCTCGGGGCGAAGGCCGTCCTCGAAACCTTGAAGCGGCTCCAGGGTCAGCACGGCGCACGCTTCGATCCCGCACCCATCCTGGCTGAGTATGCCGGCTCCGGTCGCAGATTCTATTGAACGGTCCGCTTCCCGGTAACGGCAACGGCGCGAGACCGCCGAAGCCCAAGCGAGGCCCGCGCCGCACCCTCGCCTCCGCCGGACGTCTGCCCGGAATCGCCCGGGTGATCGCGAGGTTCGGCGCGCCCTTCGGGAAACGCTTCACTCGCAATCACTTCGAGCTCCTGCGCCTCGCTTACTCCGCCTACGCGGGGTTGAAGCGCTCGGCCCCCCTCATTCGCGAGCACGGCGCCAACATCTTCACCCAATGGACGGGCGACCCCGACGCTTTCGGCAGCGCGATCATGCTGGAGGGGATTCTGCGCAAGCTCGGCGCCGAACAGGTGCGCATCCTGACCGGGGCTCTCGGCCACCCGCAGAACGTCCAGATGGCGAAGGTGTGCGGCATCGAGTTCTCCCATCCGAACGACGGGCGCATCGAAGGGGGTCTTGCCTGCATGGTGGATGCCTCGCCGCCTCTGGGCGCGCGCAACACCTCGGGGGTTTCGCCCGAGCGGGACTTCTTCTTCGTGGCCGATCACCACACGGGGATGGAGGAGGTCGAGCGCCAGAGCAAGGAGAAGGGCGTGCGCTCCATCCGTCATGCCTTCGTGGGCCTTCCCGTCGGGTCCACTTCCGCCTTCATGGCCTCCATCGGCCTCGCCTTCGGGGTCTGGGACGATATCGGGCCGAAAGGCCGGGCGGCCGCCGCCCTCGGCATATACACCGACACGTCGGCGCTTCTCCACGGAGCCACCGCCCTCGACTTCCGGATGTTCGAGAAACTCACGCGCGACGACGAAACCCGGGACATCCTCGCGGAGCTGCGCGACTATCGGGTTCCCTCCGAGTGGTACATGTACAAGTCGATCTCCACCCAGTGGATGATGAGCCAGGGCGCGGTGAAGATCGCGCCCATCGGCCGCGTCCCCGACGAGCACCGCGACGTCATCGCCGAGATCGCGAGCGACCTGCTGCGGGTGGAGAACACCTCGCTCGGCATCGCGGTGGCCTGGACGGATCGCGGGACCGAGGTCTCGGTGCGCGCGGACTCCCGGCTCCTCGGCTACGACAAGGACCGCATCGTCCGCGTGGTCGAGCATCTTCTCGACAAGACGTTTCCCGGTCTTTCCGGATTCAAGTACGAGCGGCGCCCGCCCCACCGCGTGGAGGGAGGGGCCTGCACCGCTCACAACACCGCGCAGGACGAAGCCTTCCATCTCACCTTCGTGGACGCGCCCACGGGCTACCCCGAGCTCGATCATTGTCGCGGCTGCGCCCGGGCGCTGCTGGCCGCGCTGACCGAGCTCAAGTTCCAGGATCCTGAAGAGATTCAGGGCCTCATCTAGGGCGGGTCCCGAAGACCATGCCGTCTGCGAACGCGCGCGTCTATACGCGCAGCCGCACGGAGAAACTCGGGGTGAAGCCTTCGTCGCGCGTGGCTCTGATCGGGCTCCAGGACGCGCCCTTCGTCAAGGAGCTGGAGGACGCGGGAGCGCGGGTGGCGAAGCGTGCCGGCGCGGGCCCCTACGACATGGTGATCGTGCGCCTTCAGGCTTCCTCGGACCTTCCGTCGCTGATCGACGCGAAAAAACGTATCGTCCCGAACGGCATGATCTGGGCGGTATGGCCGAAGGGCCGAAAGGAGTTCCGTGAGGACGACATCCGGCATTTCGGCCCGCAGGCGGGTCTCGTGGACGTGAAGGTGATGAGCTTCTCCGATGAACTCTCGGGCCTGAAGCTCGTCATTCCCCTCGCCCTGCGATGAACGGCGAGTCGCGTAACGCGGCCGCGGAGACGCCGGTCGAGGAGGCGGGCCTGTGGCGCGTCATCCTCGCCGCGAGCGCCGGCACGCTCTTCGAGTGGTACGACTTCTACCTCTATGGATCGCTCGCCATCTTCTTCGGCGATCTCTTCTTCCCGCCTGGGAACGACCGCGCCGCCCTTCTCGCAAGCCTCGCAACCTTCGGCGCGGGCTTCGGCGTCCGTCCCCTGGGAGCGATCGTCTTCGGCCGGGTGGGCGATCTCGTGGGGCGAAAGTACACCTTCCTCGTCACCATGGTCACCATGGGCCTGTCGACCGCGTTCATCGGGTTCCTGCCGACGTACGCGAGTGTCGGACTCCTGGCGCCCGTGCTTCTCGTGACCCTGCGGCTGCTCCAGGGCCTTGCCCTGGGCGGTGAATACGGCGGCGCCGCCACCTACGTCGCCGAGCACGTGCCCGACAGCCGCCGCGGGTGCTACACGAGCTTCATCCAGACCACGGCCACCCTCGGATTCTTCCTCTCTCTCGGAGTGATCGGCTGGTGCCGCACCGTGTTCTCGGTGGCGGAATTCAAGGAGTTCGGGTGGCGGATTCCCTTTCTGGCGTCCTTCTTCCTCCTCGCGGTGTCCCTCTACATCCGGGTGAAGATGCGCGAGTCGCCCCTCTTCGCCCGTCTCAAGAGCGAGGGCCGGGTTTCGAAGAACCCCCTGGCCGAGAGCTTCGTGAATCCCCGGAACCGGAGGCTCGTGCTGATCGCGCTCTTCGGAGCCACCGCGGGCCAGGGCGTCGTCTGGTACACGGGCCAGTTCTACGCGCTCACCTTCCTGCAGAAGCCCCTCAACCTGCACTGGACCCTGGCCTACACCATCGTCTCCACCGCCCTCGTTTTCGGCACCCCTTTCATCCTGTACTTCGGCTCGCTGTCGGACCGGGTGGGACGGAAGCGCATCATGCTCGCGGGCTGCGCTCTCGCGGCCCTGACCTACGTGCCCCTCTATGCGGGCATGAAGAGGCTCGCAAACCCGGACCTCGTCGCATCGGTCACGACTCTGTCGAGCGCGGCCATGATCGGGCTCATCCTGATCGTCTTCGTCCAGATGATCTACGTGGCCATGGTGTACGGGCCGATCGCGGCTTTCCTGGTCGAGCTCTTTCCGACCTCGATCCGGTACACCTCCATGTCGCTCCCGTACCATCTGGGCAATGGCTGGTTCGGCGGCTTCCTCCCCCTCATCGCGACCGCGGCCACCACTTCGGCCTGGTCCGCCGCGACCTTCGGGGAAGGGGCGATCTACACCGGGCTCATCTATCCCATCCTGATCTGCGTGCTCACCCTGGTGGTAGGCGGCACGCTCATCATCGAGACCAAGGACCATCGGATCGACACGCCGTTCCACTGACGGTCCGACGTCAGGCGTCTCTGAGAAGCGCGCACAAAAAAGGGGAGAGAACCTCGAGGTTCTCTCCCCGGCGGCATCCCCGAAGGATGCGGGAGGCGTCTACTTGGCGGTGAAGGGCGCGGCCATCTTCGCGGTGCCCCACATCATCGCGAACTCACCGGCATTTCCCTTGCCCGTGATCTCGATGGTGAACTGCTCCACCGGCGCTTTGAGCGTGGTTGAGGTGAGCGGGACCTCCGCGGCCTTCGCCTTGGTGTCGGGATTGGTCGCGATCACCGTCCACGCGCCCTTCTCATCCTTCACCGCGGTGAGGACGTAGGAGCCCTTCGGAAGGGCCACCGAGCCGAAGGAGAGATCGGCCTCGGTCTTGAGCGAGGTGGGGGAGCCGGAGCCCATGCGCCACGGTGTGCCCGCCTTGGCCTGGCCCAGCATGTCCCGCCCCGCGAGCGACGGTCGGCCGTATTCGACGGCGACCGACTTGCCGGCGACGGTGGCCTTGGCTTCGCCGCGCACTTCCTGAGCAACCGCGGTCGAGGCCGCGAGGGCGGCGATGAGGGCCGCCTTGTGGATGAACTTCATTCGTTTTTTCTCCTTTTGGGTCTCAAATCGAGTCTTTCATTGTAGCTATACTGGCCGGAACGCGCGAAGGGTCGGGCGACCCTTCATGGACATGCAAAGACGCCCTTTTGTGGAGACTTATGGCAGCCAACATTTTCCAGACGAAGACGCTCGAACAGCTCACGGGCGATATTGAGAAGAGCAAGGGACTCAAGCGCACCCTGACCGCTCTGGACCTCACCCTCCTCGGCATCGGCGCGATCATCGGCACCGGCATCTTCGTGCTGACCGGGACGGCCGCCGCGAACCAGGCCGGTCCCGCGATCACCCTGTCTTATGTCCTGGCCGGCCTCGCCTGCGGCTTCGCCGCCTTGTGCTACGCCGAGTTCGCCTCGATGATCCCGGTGGCGGGCAGCGCCTACACCTACGCCTACGCCACCCTGGGCGAGGTGATCGCCTGGATGATCGGCTGGGATCTGATTCTCGAATACGCGGTCGGATCCATGACCGTGGCCATCGGCTGGAGCGGCAACTTCCAGCGCGTGCTCCTGAGCATGGGCATCGAGCTGCCCACCTGGATGCAGGCGGGCCCCGGCATCCTGCCGGGCGCGGTCATCAACCTCCCCGCCGTGATCATCGTGCTCCTGATGATGGTGTTGCTGGTCGTGGGCGTTCGGGAGAGCGCGCGTTTCAACGCCGTCATGGTGGCGATCAAGCTTCTCGCCGTGCTCATCTTCCTGGCCGTCGGGTTCTCGCACGTGCAGACGGCCAACTGGCAGCCCTACACGCCTTACGGCTGGTCCGGCATCATGGGTGCCGCCGCCGTGGTGTTCTTCGCGTACATCGGGTTCGACGCGGTTTCGACCACGGCCGAGGAGGCGCGGAACCCCCAGCGCGACCTGCCCATCGGCATCATTGCCTCGCTGGGGATCTGCACGATTCTCTACATCGCGGTAGCCGCGGTTTTGTCCGGCATCGTCCCCGTCACCCAGTACCGGAGCAACGCCGAGGCTCTGCCCGGGACCATTCAGCAGACCGCCGAGCAGGTCACCCGGTTCCTGAACGCGCCCGTGGGTTACGTTCTCGGCTCGCTCCACATCGGCTGGGCCGATGCCCTCGTGTCCGCGGGCGCGGTGGCCGGCATCACCAGCGTCCTCCTCGTCATGCTCATGAGCCAGCCCCGCATCTTCTTCTCCATGAGCCGCGACCTCCTGCTGCCTCCCGGCATCTCGAAAGTGCATCCGAAGTTCGGCACTCCCTACATCACCACCATCATCACCTGTGTCGTGGTGGCCCTGGTGGCGGGTCTCACCCGCATCGAGGTGGTGGGCGAAATGACCAGCATCGGCACGCTCTTCGCCTTCGTGATCGTTTGCGCCGCGGTCATCGTTCTGCGCCGCACCCGCCCCGACGTGAAGCGTCCCTTCACCGCCCCCGGCGGCATGATCACCCCGGTCCTCGGGGTGATTTCCTGCGCCTATCTCATGCTGTCCCTCGCCGTCATCACCTGGGTCCGCTTCCTCGTCTGGCTCGACCTCGGCATGCTGATCTACTGGTTCTACAGCCGCACCCACTCGCCCCTCTACAACGCGGAGACCGAATCGAAGAAGTCCTCCGGCGAGCGCACCGCCGACTTCCTCACCATGTGGGGCGGCCTGGGGCTCTTCAACGGTTTCTGGATCCTGCTCGTCGGCCTCATGACCGTTCTTGGTATCACGGGCGAGACCACCGCGAAGTGGCACGAAGTGCACGTGGGTCCCATGACCGCGGTGATCGCGGGGGTCGCGATCCTCGTGGTGTCGGGCGGGATGTTCATGGCCGGCCGGCCCAAGAAGGCCTAGAACACAGCCCAGCGCCCCAGGGGCGCGCCGTTCGGAGGTCGCGCGGCCCGCGCCGTCTTGAGGCGGGCCGAGGCAAGCCTGTCGCGGACCACGAAGCTGGTAGTCGTGGGCCGAAGCGCGGTACCGGGCTTGGTAGGGAAGCGATGGGGATCGCTTCGTCGCACTGCTTCTCGCTGGGCTCCTCGCGATGGCGAGCAGGAGCCTTCAGCTCTTGCTCGCCAGGTGCTCCATGACCGAGACCGACGTTATCTCCGCGAGCTGCTCGAGAATGTTCTCGCCGTCCTCGATGGTTGCGGCTCCCGGGTCGCCGAAGTAGGCGTCGTCGCCGCCCGCCTCCTTGAAGGTCTTCGCACCCTTCTTCATGGAGGCCACCAGGCCGTCCATGGGAGGGATGCTGATCCTCTCGTGCTCGCGCACCAGGGGGAGATTGAGCGCCATCATCGCCGAAGTCTCGAAGGCGCCCGCGTGGTCGCCCTTCGAGAAGGCCTCGCCGAGCTGCTGTGACCACCGCTTGCGGGTGAGATCCACGAAGCACGCGGAGACCCCGGCCTTCTTGGACTCCTCCACCACCTGCTTCAGCACCTCGAGATGGGCGGCGTCGAGGTGTGTGTTCACGAAGGCCACCGCACGGAACTGGCGCGTCGCGTTTTGCGCCACCTCCTTGAGGAAGGCGACCGCGGTGGGGCGCGAGAGCGAGAGCGTGCCCGGGAAGTCGGCGGCCCGCTCGGAGACGCTGTAGGAGATGTTTGGGAAGACCACCGCGCGCACGCCGTGGCCCTTGAGCTTGCGGGCCGCGCGCTTGGCCGCGTCGATCGCGAGGTAGGTGGCGGTGGCGAGCGGCAGGTGCGGTCCGTGCGCCTCGGTGGCCCCGAGGGGAACGAGCGCGATGGCCTTCCTGTCTTCGGTGGCCTCTTGCACTTCGGGCCAGGTCATCTCGGCCAGTACGATGTTTTCCGCCATAACACTTGCACGCGCGCGAGGAACGCGGCCCTCGTGAGGCGACGCTTCGCGCGGTTCGTTCTCCTTATTGGTGGGCTCTAAGGTTTCTTTGACTTGGGAAGCGTTCCTGCCACCCGGGTGTTCTTCGGCGCTCGAAGCATCAGGAAAACCCCCGGGACGTGGGACCTTTATACCCGACTCTTCGGACGGGCCACAACCGGCCCTCTAGTGTTCGATTTCGCCCTTGTTCTCGGAGGCGATGGGAAGGGGAGTCATCTCGGCTTCTATCCCGCGGTTGGCCAGCCGTTCGAGCAGCTTGTTGAAGAGAGCGAGATCGGGAGGCGGGGCGTCGCGCACGAGGGAGAGGGCCTCCTCGAGATAGGCGACGCTTCGCGCCAGGCTGGCCAGGGACTCGACGGGCAGGGGGGCCCCCGCGTCGGCGCAGCTCGCGAACCGCTTCTCATCCGCGAAGGTGCCGAGGACCTCGATGACGCGTGCGCACAGGGAGTCGGCCGCTTCACTCACCGCTTCGTGATGGAAGGCGGTCTGGGCGAGGGCGAGCGCGTCCTCGATCTCGTCATCGCCCCAGTCGTCGCGCAGGCGATCGAAGTCCACCATTGGCAGAGTGAGGTTCAGGCCCTCCTCGTCCGCCGAGGCCGCCACATCGGTAATCAGTTCAACAATTCGTCCCATGGCGGACCATCCTACTTTCCGCCGCCGCCCTTCCGGAATCGCGCCCCTCCGGGGGGCCGTTTCGGAAACAAAAAAAGGGCGGGACCCTTCTAGGAGTCCCGCCCCTTTGCGGCTTACGGCCGCGAACGGACTACCAGGTCACGCGCGCGCCGAAGCGCATCACGCGAGGGGCGACCAGCGAGCTGATCAGGTTCGCGTTGGTCGCGTTCTGGATGCGGCGCCGCGACTGGACGGTGTCGCTGTTGAACACGTTGAAGACCTCGGCGCTGAACGTCACCTTGGACGTCTTCATGATCTTCACGCTCTTGTCGAGGCGGAAGTCCAGGTTCTGGTACATGGGCAGGCGATCCTCGCCGAGCGGCTTCAGGAACACCGTGGCGACACCGGCGCCGTTGGCGCGGCTCGGGGTCTGGATCCCGTAAGGCACCGCATAACCGCTGCGGCCGTTCCAGAAGATCGACAGGCCGATCTGCTGCCAGGGCACAGTGTAGGCCGCGGTGAGGCGGGCCAGCCACGTGGCGTTGGTGTAGATGTTGTCGATACCGCTGCCGGCGCTCACCGGCGCGTACTGCGCGCCGTCGAGGTTCTGGATGTTCGTCGGATCCTCATAGGAGCCCACCGGGTAGAACTCGGGGGTGTCCTGCACGGTGACGCTGCCGCTGACCGTAAGCCCGTTCGACGCGCGCTTGCGCATGGTGAGCTCCAGGCCCTTGTACTCCCGGTGGTAGCCGGGGCGGTTGGTGTAGATGTACGGAGCGGGAGTCGGCGACGACGGCTGGTAGTAGGTGATCGTCGGACAGTTGGCGTTCTGGGCCGCGGGGCAGGCGCTGGCCGCGGGGGTGAACGAAACCGGGACGTAGTTGGCGTCCGTCCAGTTGAGCGTGTCGTTCCAGCGGAAGTTGTTGTACTTCCGGTAGATCCCGGAGATGCCAAAGGCGAACGAGTTGCCGATCTGCTTGTCGAAGGCCAGGATGACCTCGTTGGTCTTCGCTTCCGTGAGGTTCGGATCCACCGTGCCCGAGGAGGTGAGGGCCGCGGGCGTCGCCGGGTTGTAGTTGCCGCCGAAGCTCAGCGGCGTGCCGCTGATGTTGATCTCGTTCGCGGTGACGATCTTGTCGCCGTTCAGGTCCGTCCAGGGGAAGCGGACGAAGGAAGCGCCGATCGGGTTCAGGGTTCCCGCGAGGTCGCCGCTGCCCAGCTGGTTGACGTAGCGGGCGAGGTTCAGCTTGAACACGTTCTTGCCGTCGCCGTTCACGTCCCAGTTGATGCCGAGGCGCGGGGCGAGGTCGGAGAACTTCACACCGGGATCCGCGCCCGCGAAGTTGATGGCGGGGAGGTGATTGAAGATCGCTCCCGTGATCGTGGCCTTGCCGAAGAACGGATGCGCAGGCACCGAGGACGCGTTGGCCTTGTCCCACTGGCGGTCATACCGCAGGCCCGCCATGATCGTGAGCTTGTTCTTGGTGAAGGTGTCCTGCAGGTACAGCGAAGTGGAGTTCAGGCTGAAGTCCGTGAACTGGTCGCGGTACATGTTCGCTTCCGACGCGGTGGTGAAGTCGTTGTTCGCACTGCGGAAGCGGGCCTCAACGTTGCCGCCGCGGTGGTTCAGGGTCACCGCCTGGTCCGCCCGGTAGCGCGCGCCGAACTTGATCGCGTGATCCCCGCCGAGGAAGCCTGAGGAGCTCTTCGTTCCGGTGAGGTCGAAGGAGTTCGTCGGCCGCACGAAGCTGCTGGCCTGGAACGACCGCGCCCAGAGGCCGCTGTTCACTTCCTGCATCGGTTGCACGTCCTTGAGAGCGTCCTCATGGAAGTCGAGCACGAAGTTGTTGCCCACGTGAGCGAACTGCAGTTCCATGGCGAAGCGGTCCGAGAAGATGTGGCGCAGCGAGGCCTTGTAGGTCTTCGGGATGCCCGTCTTCCACAGGCTGGAGCCCAGAGCAGGGTCGGTCACGGCCTTCTGCCGGTAGGTGGTTTCCTCGGGGCGCAGGTCGCTCGCGTCGCGGGCGTTGCGGACCTTCTCGGCGCCGTTGAAGAAGAGGGAGAGGTGATCCTTCTTCGTCACCTGGTAGTTCACCTTCACGTTGTAGGTGTTCAGCGTGGTGAGATCGGTGCTGAGGCACGCCCAGACGTCCTTGATCTCGAAGTTGAGGGGCGCCGCCTTCACCGCCTTGCAGGCGTCCGTCCGCAGGTAGAAGCCGTTGACCCCGACCTTGATGTCCTGGGTTCCGTAGCTGCCCCACGCCCAGAGCTTGCCCTTGACGATGGGACCACCCATCTCCGCGCCGTAGTCCTTGATGTTCTGGATGGGGTTGCCCGAGCTCGCGCCCTGCTTGCGCAGATCGGCCGACACGTTGACCGACTCGACCTTGTCGTCCGTGATGTAGAAGCGTCCCGAGCCGCGGAACTTGTCGGTGCCGCCCTTGGTCACGAGGTTGATGCCGACGCCGGGGGTTTGCATGGTGACGTCCGCGCCGCCCGTGTTCATTTGCATTTCCTGGAAAGCGTCGAAGTCGTAGTAGACGGGAGAGGAGAGAGCGTTCATGTCCGTGATGTCGACGCCGTCGAGGTTCCACTTCACCTGGCCGCCGGCCGCCCCGCGGGCCACGAAGCCCGACTGCTGTCCGGACATGTTGCCGCCGACGTTTTCGCGGTCCATAGCGATGCCGGCCGACTGCTGCATGATGACCCAGGGGTCGCGCGCCGAGGGGATGTTCTGGAGCGCTTCCTGCGTGAATGCGGTGGCCCGCACGTTGCTGCGCAGGTCGATGAGGGGCGCTTCCGCCGTGACCTCGATGACTTCCTGCTGAGAGGAGACTTCGAGGGTGCCGTTGATCTGGGCGTTCTGGCCGATGGTGACCGAGACCCCCGGGCGCGCGATGGTGGCGAAGCCCGCGAGTTCGAATTTCACGGTGTAGGTGCCGATGGGGACGCCGGGGAAACGGTATGTGCCGGTGCTGCTCGTGGCGGCGACCTGCGGCTGAATCAGGGTGGGGCCGCTCAGGGTGACGGTCACACCGGGTACAACGGCGCCCGATTTGTCAGTCACCTTTCCGTAGATTTCACCCGTGGTTTGCGCCTGTGCAAATCCAGCAAGTAAGACGAGGGCAGCCGCGATGGCCGCCAGTTTCTTGAGTGACATTGGGTTCGCTTTCTTCCTCTGAGGGTTGAGGACAAACGCCGGATTGACGGCGCGGAAATAGGTTGAAGGAACCCTACAGTGACGTTTCCACGTTCGTCAAGTCTTTGAACGCAGAAGAAATTTCGCCGTTCAAAGAGTGGAACCGCGCCCGCTATCGTGAGTCGGCGACACCCCTCGGGAGCACCTTCAATCGGGTGTACGACTGCAGCACCGTGCCCGCCTCCCCGAGTTGGATCCGCAGGGTGTAGTCGCCCGGCGGCACGCTCTCCGGCGTGAAGCCGAGCACGTACGAACGACGACCATCCGCGTCGTGGATGACCTTCTCCACCACGATGGCTCCCGGCGGAAATCTCTTCCCCGAATCGTCCGAGAGCGCGGACCGGATGTCCACGTCGACCGCGGGGTCCCGTGCGGTCTTCGGGTCGTAGGCCACGAGGAGCAGGCGCTCTTTCCGTCCCGGCCGGACGCTCAGGTCGGTGCGCGGGAGGAACGCCTCGCCTCCCGCCTCGAGTTTGAGGGGCAGGCCTCCTTCGCTCCGGCCCTTCAGATCGAGCTGGACCCAGGCTCGGGGGTTGTCCCCGAAGAGGGGAGGCAGTAGGAAGCCCGCAGAGGCCGGCCTTTCCGGCACGGTGACCTCGAAGAAGCGGGTCGCGGCCCCCCCGCCCTCCCGCTGGGCAAGGAACTTGAGGGTGTAGTCGCCGGGAGGCA
Source organism: Vicinamibacteria bacterium (assembly GCA_019694155.1). GTDB lineage: Bacteria > Acidobacteriota > Vicinamibacteria > Fen-336 > JAGNNV01 > JAGNNV01. The sequence goes on from JAIBCN010000036.1 coordinate 13,212, forward strand.
CGTCGAAGCGCCCGGCGAAGGACAGGCCCCTTGCGTCCGCGGTGGCGTCGGGGAGTGCGGCTTCGAGCCTCAGGAAATGAGCGAAGTGATCCTCGATCTCGCCCGAGCGCGCGATGGCGTAGCCGAAAAGCTCGAGAGAACCGGCGCTGTCGCCGAGCGAACTCCTTGGCATCTGCACCACCACCCCGAGGCTTTGCCGTCCGGTGTCGGTGGGCACGGGGATGATCAGCACCCGGAAGGGGAGGCTGTCGACGGGTGAGCGGGCATCGCTTGCCGAGACGAGGAGTTCTGCCGCTTCGAACTGGCGCTCCAGTGTGGGTGATCGTTCGGGTTCAGCCGAGCGGGCGAAGAAGCCGGGGCGGTGGGAGAGCCGCAGTCCTTTGGGCTTCACCTTCACACGCAGCTTGCGAAAGCCCCCGTCCGGCCGTGATTCGCGGGGCTGAACGCCGAGGACGTAGTAGCGGCTGGTCAGATCGGCCATTTCCCTGAGGACCGGCCCGAGATCGTTCGCGTCCTTGAAGAACCGGCCGCCCGTCTGACCGGCGATGAGGGCGAGCGACTCGCGGCCCGACGCGTCGCGCGAAGGCTGTGCTTCGCGGGGAAGCTGGGCATAGCCTTCGGCCGTGCCGAGGCCCGACAGATCGATCGAGTGGACGACGCTGTCCGATCGCACGAGCGAGGACAACGCCTCGTCCACCTCGCCCCGGAACGAGGCGTCGCCGAAGCGAAGCGAGCCGTCCACTTCCCAGATACGGCCGGCGACGATGGCCTCGCTCATGCGCCTCTGCTCGGTCGCCTCCTGGCCGGCCAGCAGCGTCGAGTTGAAACCCGTCGAGAAGTAGAGGATCTGCTTCCGGCCGGGAATCCGGCGAAGAGAGACGCCGAGCTCCTCGAGGCCATCGAGCAGAATGCGCACGCGGTTGCGATAGGCCTGCTCCTCGGCCCCCTGCATCTGGCGGACGAGGACCGAGAGGATGCTGGTGAGCAGTTCCTGCGGGGTGGAGGATGATTCCGTCCCCCGCTCTCGCCTGAGGTCGGTGGCCTGGAAGTCGGCGGCGATGGCGAGTGGATCGGAGATCTTCGAGAGGCTCGGGATCCCCAGGGTGCGAATCGCATGCTCCAGGACGCGCCGGTCCTCGGTGAAGTTCGCGACGAGCCGGATCCCTCGCAGGAAGTCGAAAGTGGCGACGGCGGCGAGATCGGATTCAGCGAGATGCTCGAGCACGAACTCCTTCGCGGCCTTCTGAGCGCGCGCGAGCCCCGCGGGATCGGTGAACGACTTGTCGAACAGGAGAAGAAAACGGCGTCTGGCCGCGGAGGACTGCCGGATCTCGTCCTGACTCTCCGAGGCAGTGGTATCGATGTAGCGGAAGGAGACGATCTCGACGGGCCGGCCGTCCTCCTCGACGCTGAAGTCCTTCGGGCTGAGGCCGGCCACGGCGCCGCCGTCCCGGCCCGACACGAAGACCGGAACCTGCACGAGGGACACGTCGGTGCCGAAGAGGAGCGGCGGTTTCTGATCCCCGGCCTCCGCCGACGTTGATCCAAGCCACAGGGCTGAAGCTGCGATGGCGATGAGCAGTGCGCGGACCATGCCCGAATCGAACCACACTTCGCCTGCCCGAGAGAAGCGACTCCAACGCGAACGCGACCGTAGAATCGGCTTCCTTGGCCAAGAAGAAGACAAAGAGCGAGCCCGCGCCCGTCCCAGCCTCCGCGACCCGCGAGAAAGGCGGGCGGTCCGCCTTCGCCCGGACCGTCCTCGCGGTGGCCGGCGCCCTGTTTCTCGGAGGTCTCGCCCTGTACGCGCTCCAGTCGCGCGCGGTGAAGCGCAATCCGAAGCTATCGATCCTCCTGATCACCATCGACACGCTGCGCGCCGACGCCCTCGGCATCTACGGCGGCAAGGCGGAAACCCCCTGGATCGATCGCCTGGCCCGGGAAGGGGTTCGTTTCGAAACCGCGCACTCGCACAACGTGGTGACCTTCCCTTCGCACGCGAACATCCTCTCCGGCCAGCTGCCGCTCATCCACGGGGTGCATGACAACACCGGCTTCCGCTTTCCCGCCGACCTGCCCACCATCGCGACGAGGCTCAAGGCCCTCGGCTTCAGGACCGCGGCCTTCGTGAGCGCCTTCGTGCTCGATTCACGCTTCGGACTCGACCGCGGCTTCGACCTGTACGACGACCGGACCACCGGCCTCGAGGCGCAGTCGCCCTTCCGCGTCCCCGACCGCCTCGGCCCCGAGACGGTCGCCGCGGCGAAGACCTGGCTCGACGCACAGGGTGATTCCCAGTTCTTCGCGT
>JAIBCN010000122.1 GCA_019694155.1 Vicinamibacteria bacterium
GTTCAAACCATTGACCGAGGTGAAGGCATGAGCCGTTCTTTACGAGCGACACTCGCAAGCGTGGCCCTGATCGGCGTCTCCGCCCTGGCCGGGGGCATGCTCGGCGGCAACGCGCAGGCCGCCGCGGACACGCGCGACGTCCACATGAAGCGCTACTCCGAGATCCTCGCCGCCATCGAGTCGAACTACGTGGAAGAGATCGACCCCGGCAAGCCCGTGGCCTCGTCCATCCGCGAGATGCTGCGCACCCTCGACCCCCACTCGAGCTTCTTCGAGGTGAAGGAGTTCTCCACCCTCCAGGAGCGCCAGAAGGGCTCCTATTTCGGCCTTGGCATCACCATCGTCTCCATCGACGGCCGCATTACGGTGGTCTCGCCCTTCGAGGGCTCCCCCGCGCATCGCCTGGGCATCCGCGCCGGAGACATCATCGTGGGCATCGAGAGCGAAGACGCGCGCGGGATGGACATCGACGCCGTGGTGAAGCGGCTGCGCGGGCCCAAGGGCTCGCAGGTGAGGATCAAGCTCGAGCGCGACGGCTACGCCCAGCCCCTCGAGTTCACGGTGGTCCGCGACGAGATTCCCCTCCACTCCGTGCCTTACTCGTTCATGGTGGCGAAGGACGTGGGCTACATCCGGCTCGTGGACTTCAACGAGACCACGGCCTGCCGCCCCACCGAACCTCCCGGCTGTGAGCGCGACCTCGAGAAGGCCCTGCGCACGCTCAAGGAGCAGGGGGCCACGTCGTACGTCCTCGACATCCGCGACAACCCCGGCGGCCTCCTCGACATGGCCTTCTCGGTCTCGAATCTCTTCCTCAAGAAGGGCCAGATGGTCGTCTACACCAAGGGCCGCTACAAGCGCGACGAGTCGAGCTACATCACGGAGAACGATTCGCCGTGGTCGTCCATGCCCCTCGTGGTGATGACCTCGCGGCACTCGGCGTCGGCCTCGGAGATCGTGGCGGGCGCGATCCAGGATCACGATCGCGGTCTCATCGTGGGCGAGCGGACGTTCGGCAAGGGCCTCGTGCAGACCATCTGGCCCCTGCGCAGCGTGCGCGGCTATGCGCTCAGCCTCACCACCGCGCGGTACTACACACCCTCGGGCCGCTCCATCCAGCGCGAGTACGGCGGCAACACCACGCTCGAGGATTACCAGGCGCCCAAGGAGCGCGTGGGATGTGATGTGGAAGGCGTCGATCCGCGCCTCACCGATGCCGGCCGCCGCGTGTTCGGCGGTGATGGCGTGGCTCCCGATACCTGCATCGAACCAGCGAAGACGGGCACGGTGGTGGCGGCGCTCCAGTCGAAGCAGGCCTTCGTGAACTTCGCCCGGCATTTCGAGTCGGCCGAAGTTGCGGCCCAGACCGCGGTCGAGGGCGCGGGGTCGCGCGCGAACGTGGGCAACGACAAGGTGCAGCTCATCCGCAAGGACTTCAGGGTGACGCCGCAGGTGGTGGAGCAGTTCGCGGAGTTCCTGAAGGAAGAGAAGATCGCGTACGACCCGAAGGAGTTCGAAGCCGCGCGCGAGGAGATCTCCGCGGAGATCCTCGAAGAGACGATGCGCCAGGTCTTCGGGGAGGGCGCGGCGCGCCAGCGCCTCTTCGCCCTCGACCCGCAGCTCAAGAAGGCCATCGACAGCATCCCGATGGCGCGCCTGCTCCTCAAGGACCCGCAGCGCTACATCTCCGAAACCGCCACCAAGCGCGCGGCCACGAAGTAACCGAAGTCCGGGCGCGCTTTCGCGCCGTCGCCAAACGCGATACCGTTCGCCTCGTGCTGAGAGACGCGAGCGGACAGACGGCCGAACAGGCGGGTGTGGGGGACCAAAGCCCCCGCATCCTCGCCTGCGCCCGCTGCCAGCGCGTCATCGCCTCGACCGCGGATCGCACGGAGATGAACGGCTCGCACGAGCACACCTTCGTGAACCCCGACAACGAACGATTCCGCATCGGCTGCTTCTCGAACGCGACCGGCCTGCTGCGCGTCGGGCCGGCGAGCCTCGAGTTCACGTGGTTCGCGGGATACTCCTGGCAGAACGAAGTCTGCGCGGGCTGCCGGTCTTTCCTCGGCTGGCTGTATCGCAAGGGTGACCATCGTTTCCACGGTCTCGTCCTCGACGCCCTCGTAGAGATCGACGGGAACTGAAGTGGGCCGCCGTCTTCGGCTCGTCGGGATGGTGCTCCTCCCGATCCTGGCCGCGGCCTGCGGGTCGAACCCGGCGTCTCCTTCGCCGACGGTCCCGTCCTCGAGCCTGCCCCTGGTACCGGTGATGGGAGGAGCAAGGCTCAACGCCTCCCAGCTCGCGAACTGGTTCTCGAGGAGGCAGCCACAGCCCGCGGGCTTCTACGGCGCCACGGAGCCCGTGGAGGCGCTCGCCGCGTACTTCATCGACGAGGGAGCGCGGGAGGGAGTCGCCGGGGACGTCGCCTTCGCCCAGAGCATCATCGAGACCGGCTGGTTCAGGTTCAGCGGGGCCGTGCCCGGCTCGAAGAACAACTTCGCGGGGATCGGTGCGGTGGATGGGAGCCCGGGCGACGCCGCGTCATTTCCGGATGCGAGGACGGGGGTCCGCGCGCAGATCCAGCATCTGCGCGCCTACGCGGACCCGAGCGCGATTTCCTGCACCATCCCGCCCCTCCACGCCCCCTGCGTCGACCCGCGCTTCGCGCTGGTCACGCCGAAAGGCAGAGCCCCGCTGTGGAACCAGTTTGGAGGGGGAGTGTGGGCGAGTTCCTCGACCTATGGCGCCGACATCGTCGCCCGGTATCAGGAAGCCCTGGCCTTCAACGGCCTCTCGTTCTAGAACCCTCCAAAGGGAGCCGAAAGCCGTTGCGGGTTTCGCCCCAAAGAAGGTATCCTTCGCGTCCCTCGCAGGGGTTCGTCATTCCCCTGATGTCGTCTGAAGCGGTCCAAACGTCGGCCGCTTGATGGTTCAAGCCGGAGTGGTGGAATTGGCAGACACGCACGTTTGAGGGGCGTGTGGCGCAAGCCGTGCGGGTTCAAGTCCCGCCTCCGGCACCAT
>JAIBCN010000168.1 GCA_019694155.1 Vicinamibacteria bacterium
CAGACGCGGCCGGCGCGGGAGCGGCGCCTGCGGGCTTGGGAGCCGCGGCGGCCGGGCGGGCGGCCTTCTCGGTGTCGTCGGCCTTCACGATCACATCGCGCGTGATGTCGAGCTCCGCGTTGATGAGGACGATGGTGGCGCGGTCGAGGATGAAGTCGAGCGCCTTCTCCTTGCCCACGGCCTGGAGGATGGGCTGGATCTTGGTGTTGAACTCAACCTGGAACTCCTGCGCCTTCGCCTGGGCGGACTGCTGCATCCGCTGGATGTCGGCCTGCGAATCCTCGGCGAGGGCCTGGCGATCGCGGTTCTTCTTGACGATCTCCTGCTGCTTCTTCTCCACGGCGTCGGGAGAGAGGATGGAGCTCTGCTTCTGGAGCTCGTCCTGCAGGGCCTTGATCGCGGTGTCGATCTGGGCGATCTGGTTCTGGCGCTTGGTCAGCTCCGACCGGATCTCGCTCTCCAGCTGGTCCATCTTGGTGGCGTAGCTCTTCCCGAGAAGGCTCTCCTGGGAAATCCGCTGCATGTCCACGACGCCCATCTTGACGGGCTTGCCGGCGGGGCTCGCGGTCTGGGCGAGCGCGGAGCCGGCGGCCAGCATCAGGGCGAGCGGGCCAATAAACGCAAACAACTTCTTCATCAGTTCTCCTTAGAAAGTGGTGCCGACCGCGAACCGGAAGGTCCGTTTCTCCGCGAAGAGAGGGTCGGCGTTTGGATTGATCGCGTAGATCAACCGGAACGGCACGTTCAACACCGGCATGATAAACCGAAGCTCCGCTCCGGTGGAGACGACCGCGCTCCTGAAGCCGATCTTCTCGCCCTTCAGATAGGCCTGCCCGGCGTCGAAGAACAGCAGCGCCCGGACCGGGCCGAAGACGTCGAAGTAATACTCGGCGTTGAACAGGGCGAACTTGTCACCGCCCACGAGGGCCAGGCTCGAGGGCTCACGGGGCCCGACCGCGCGGATGTTGTATCCCCGGATCTGCTGCTCGCCGCCCATGTAGAAGCGCAGGTAGAAAGGCAGGCTCGACCGGCCGGTGACCGGGTCGATGACCGCGGTCGAGGAATAGGGCAGGATCATCCCGAACTGGGCCCGCACGCCGAGGGCCGTCTTCCTGGTGTGAGGGATGTAGAAGACGCCCTCAATGTCCGGGCGCATGTAGTTGAGCGTGCCCCCGAGCGGGCCTCCCGTGAACTGGCCGGAGATCGTGAGCTTCATCCCCCGTCGCGGCGTGAACGGGGAGTCGACGGTGTTGTACACGAGGGAGGGCGACAGACGGCTCTCCCGCCGCTTGCCGTAGTCCTCGATCAGGAAGGAGTCGGAGATGGTCGGGGTCGAGAAGTTCAGAGGATCGTTGGGGTCGAGCTGGGCCGGAGAGATGTTCACGACCTCGTAGGCGTAGTTCAGGAACAATCGGGAGAAGCGGCTCACCGGCAGGCCGGTTGTGAAGGACATGCCCGTCCGATCGTCCTGGTAGCCGAAGACGTTCGCCGAAGCGTACGTCTGGTAGATGATCTTGCGCTTGTAGAGGTCGATGCCGGCCGTGATCGGGCGGTCGAAGAGGTACGGCTCACTCACCGCGAACTGGTAGTTCTTGGTGCGTTTGCCGGTCTGCGCGGAGATCTGGAACGTCTCGCCCTGCCCCAGGAAGTTCGAGGTCTGGAAGGAGGCGTTCAGGAACTTGCCCTCGAGCCCGGATACGCCGCCGCCGAAGGTGAACTGGTTGCGGTTCTGCTCCTCGACGCGAAGAGTCACGTCGATCTTGTCATCGGCCATCGCGGACGGGCCGAGCTCCGGAGCCTTCTCGATGGGCTTGAAGTAGCCGAGCTGGTTGATGCGCCGGATGGAGAGTTTGAGCAGTTCGGTGTTGAAGACATCGCCCTCGGTCAGGTACACCTCGCGGCGGATGACCTTGTCGCGGGTCGAGTCGTTGCCGGCGAACCGGATCTTCCCTACGAAGTACTGCTTGTCCTCCTGGATGTCCAGAGTCAGGTCCACGACCTTCTTGTCCCTGTCCGGCGTGCGCTTGGTGAACCCGGTGTACTGGAAATAGCCCTGGGCGCCGTAGGCGTCGCGGAGCTTCTCGAAACCCTTCTTGAGCTTCTTCTCGGAATAGACCTCGCCGTCCTTGATCTTGAAGACCGGGAGCACCGCCTCGGGCTTGAAGAGTTTCATGCCCTCGAAATTCACCTTGCCCACGCGATAGACGTCGCCCTCGCTGACCGGAATGTCCACCATCATCCACTTCACGGGCGACTTCTTGAAGAGCCCGGACTTGCCGTCGACATACGAGATCTTGGGCTCGCCGATGCTCGCGGTGACGTAGCCGGCGTTCAGGTAGTGCTCGCGCAGGAGTTCCTGGTCTTCGCCCCACTTCTCCTCGTTGTAGGTGGCCTTTCCGGACAGCCACGAGAGGTTCCAGAAGCCCGCCTGCTTGAGCTTCTTCATCTCCCCGCGCAGACGCCCGTCCGAGAACACCTTGTTGTTCTCGAAGTTGATGGCCTTGATCTTCGTCTTCGGGCCGTCGTCGATGGTGAAGGTGACCTCCTCGCCGCTGCCGCCGATGGTCTTGGCCTCGTGCTTGACCGTGCCGAAGAGCCGGCCCTTTTCCTTGAGCATCTCGCGGATGACGTCCTCGGCGCGCCGGGCCTTGCTCGGGTCGTAGAAGGTGTCGAGCTTCAACGTCGCCTCCTTCTCCTTGAGCTTGTCTTCGATGGAGGTCTTGGTGAGGGCCTTGCTGCCGCGGAAGTCGACGATCTGGACGCGCTTGCGCTCGGCCACCGTGAAGATGAGCACCTTGTTGCCGGAGGGCGTGTCGTTCTCCTCCACGCTCATGTTCTCGAGGAAGCCCGCGTCCCACAGCCTGCGGAAGTCGGCTTTGATGACCTCCTCGTCGTAGACGCTCCCCGCCTTGGTGGAGACGTAGTAGAGGATCGTGTCCTTGGGCAGGTACTGGTTGCCCCGCACATCCACCCGCTCCACGATGACCGGGCGCTGGCCTTCGGGAGCGTCCTGGGCGGAGAGCAACCCGGGGGAAGCGAGGGACAGGATCAGCGGGACGCCGAGGGCGAGTGCTAGACGAATAGATTTCATGCGGACAGTCGGCCTCGGTTTTCGTTTTGCCAGTACCAGAGAGCGCCCTCGTGGACGCCCACCTCGATGGGGGCGTCGGGGGTCAGGACACCGCGCAGGAATGCTTCAGAGAGCGAGTCCTCGATGTGTCGTTCGATGGCGCGCCGCAGGGGGCGTGCGCCGTAGGAGCGGTCCTTGAGCGTCTTTCGCAGCAGCCATTCGATCCCATCATCGCGTATGGAGATGGAAAGTCCCTTGGAGCGGAGGTTCTCGGAGAGATGACCGACCAGGTTTCGGGTGATCCGGCCCAGATCGGCGTCGGAAAGCGCATCGAAGAGAATGATCTCATCAATCCGGTTGATGAACTCGGGGTTGAAGGTGTGCTTGACCTCGCTCATCACCGCGTCCGTGGTGGCGAGGTCCGTCTGCATGGCGTCCTGGGCGAAGCCCATCCGTCCCCGCTTTTCGATGGCGCGGGCCCCGAGGTTGGAGGTCATGATGACGATGGCGTTCTTGAAATCGACGAGGTTGCCGAACGAGTCGGTGAGCCGTCCATCCTCGAAGACCTGAAGCAGCACGTTGAAGATGTCCGGATGGGCTTTCTCGATTTCATCGAGCAGGATCACACAGTAGGGATTGCGGCGGACCCGCTCGGTGAGCTGGCCGCCGTCCTCGTACCCCACGTAACCGGGCGGCGACCCTATGAGCCTCGAGACGGCGTGCTTCTCCATGTACTCGGACATGTCCACGCGAATGAGGTGGCGCTCGGAGCCGAAGAGAAGTTCGGCGAGGCCGCGGGCCACCTCGGTCTTTCCCACGCCGGTCGGGCCGAGGAAAAGGAACGAGCCAACGGGCCGCTTCGAGTCGCGGAGGCCCGCGCGGGTGCGCCGAATGGCGCGCGCGAGCGCGGAGATCGCGCGGTCCTGCGACACCACGCGCTTGTGAATCTCCTCCTCGATCCGCAGGAGGCGATTCGACTCGTCTTCGCGGATCGACATGACCGGGATGCCGGTGGCGCGGGCCACCACCGCGTCGATGTCGTCGCGGAAGACGAAGAGCGGTTCACTCTCCCCCGGCAAGAGGGGCAGGGCTGGCGCGCCGGCGCCGACCTCCGGGACGGCGTCCTCCGAGCGCTTCAGGAAGCGCAGCTTCACCCGGCTCCCCGCCTCGTCGAGGACGTCGATCGCCTTGTCGGGCAGGCAGCGGTCGGGCATGTAGCGGGACGACAGCGCGACCGCGGCCTCGAGAGACTCGTCCTTGAACTGGACGCCGTGGAAGCGCTCGTAGCGCGACTTGAGACCCCGCAGGATCTCCACCGATTCCTCTTCGGTGGGCGGCTTGAGAGTCACCATCTGGAAGCGCCGCGACAAGGCCCGATCCTTCTCGATGTGCTTACGGAACTCGACCGGCGTGGTGGCGCCGATGCATTGGATCTCGCCCCGGGAGAGAGCGGGCTTGAGGATGTTCGCGGCGTCGAGGCTCCCTTCCGCGGACCCCGCCCCCACCAGGGTGTGAAGCTCGTCCATGAACAGGATCACGTTGGGGTTGTCCGCCAGCTCCTTCAGGAGATTCTTCAGGCGCTCCTCGAACTGGCCGCGATACTTGGTGCCGGCCACGAGGAGAGCGAGGTCGAGCGCGAGAACGCGCTTCTCCAGGAGCGGCTTCGGCGCTTCGCCCTGGACGATCAGCGAGGCGAGAGCTTCCACGAGCGCCGTCTTCCCCACTCCCGGCTCGCCGATGAGGACGGGGTTGTTGCGCTGCCGCCGTCCCAGGATCTCGATCACGCGCTCGATCTCGTCCCGGCGGCCTATGACCGGATCGAGCCTCCCTCTGGCCGCGAGATCCGTGAGGTCGCGGCAGTACTCGGCGAGGAGCGGCGTCTCCTTGGCCCGCGCCTGGGGCTGGGTCTTCTCGGCGAGGAGGCGGACGATCTCCTCGCGCAGGAAAGGCAGAGTGAGGCCGTTCTCGCGCAGGACTTCGGCCGCGGTCGCGGTGTCCTCGCGCAGGAGGCCCAAGAGCAGGTGCTCGGTGCCCGTGTACGAGTGGCCGAGCTGCTCCGCCTCGTCCTGGGCCAGGGCGAGAACGCGCTTCACCTCGGGCGAGAGGGGCATCTCCACCGTGGTCGAAACCTGATCGCCGTATCGGCAGCGCCCCTCGACCTGACGCCGCACTTCCTCCATTTTCAGGTTGCCCCGGTTGAGCAGACGCTGGGTGAGGCCCTTCCCCTCGCGGATGAGGCCAAGGAGGACGTGCTCAGTTTGAATGGAGTGCGCGCCAAGCTGCGAGGCTTCGTAGCGGGCGAAGAAGATCACCCGGCGGGCGCGCTCTGTATATCGTTCAAACACGGTAACTTGAGGGGGTTGGCGAAATGGGGATTGTACGCGATCAAAGCCGCTCCTCCTCATTTCTCTGGCCTTTGGACGAGCGCTCGAGCGCGAGGGACGGAGGCTGATTGCTTAAGTCGCGCGGGCTCCTGATTAAATGCCGTCCAGCTCGAATACCTTCGTTCTCGATGTGTGGCCGGACGCGATACGAACCGCCGACTTGGGGACATGGTGGAGCTCAGCGAGCACCTCGATCACGCTCGCATTGGCCTTTCCATCCGCCGGGGGCGCGTTCACCCACACGTGAAGTTCGCCACCGCGCTGTTCCGTCTTCGCGACGCGGGCGCCGGGATGCACTCGAACCCGGATCTTCATGCCGCGATGCCGTCGGAACGGAGGCCACCGCGGCCCGACAAGGGAGTCAGAACAGCGATGCCGCCGCGGCCTTCGCGAGCGCCATCAAGGGCGCGGGTGCTATGCCGAGCCCGAAGGTCAGGGCCGCCGCCAGAGCGACGATCTTCGGGGAGGCCCCGGGATCGGTCTCGAACTCGACGCCCTCCATGGGCTCCTCCATGTACATCAGCACCACGAGGCGCAGGTAGTAGAAGGCGGACACCGCACTCATGAGCACGCCCACTGCGGCGAGGCCCGCATAGCCGGCGCCGACCGCGGCCTTGAAGAGGTGGAACTTGCCGACGAACCCCACCGAGATGGGCACTCCGGTCAGGGAAATCAGGAGAACCGTGAGCATCGCGGCGAGGACGGGATTGCGCTTCGCGAGGCCGGTCACATCGGTGGTCAGGCTCGGCTCCTTGCCGCTCCTTCGGATCGCGATGAGGATGCCGAAGGCGCCGAGGTTCGTGATGGCGTAGGTGGCGACGTAGAAGAGCAGAGCCTCGAGGCTCCGCGCCTGGGCCACCGTGGAACTGACCGCCATCCCCACGACGCCGCTCAGCATGTAGCCGGCGTGAGCGACCGACGAGAAGGCCAGGAGGCGCTTGAGATCGGTCTGAGCAAGCGCGCCGAGATTCCCGATGACCATGGTGAACCCGGCCACCAGGGCGATCCCGGGCGCCCACGACCCTCCCAGGCCACCGATCGCGATGGCCACCACGCGCCCGAGCGCACCGAAGGCCGCGATCTTCACCGCGGCCGCCATGAACGCGGTTACCGGCGTCGCCGCGCCCTGGTAGACGTCGGGAGACCACATGTGGAATGGAGCGGCGCCCACCTTGAAGAGGAAGCCCACGAAGAAGAACGCTGCGCCCATGAGAGCGAGGAAACCGCCCGAAGAAGCGCTCACGGCCATGGCCGACAACGTGGTGCTGCCGGAAGCGCCGTAGAGCAAAGCGATGCCGAAGAGCAGGAAGGCCGACGAGAACGCGCCGGTGATGAAGTACTTGATCGCCGCCTCCTGGCGCTCGGGTCCGGTCCTCGGCATGGCGCAGAGCGCGTAGAGGGCGACGGACATGATCTCGAGGGCCACGAAGAGGGAGATGGCTTCACCCGCGGTGGCAAGCCCGAGCATGCCGACCGTCGAGAAGAGCATCAGCGTGAAGAACTCGTGGGGGCGGACCTTGTCGTCCTCGAGACGCGCGGCGGCGAGCCAGGCCGCGAGGATCGCCACCACGAGGATCGAAATCTGAACGAAGGCGCTGTAGGCGCCGCCCAGGATCGTCCCGCCCATCGAGCCGTCCGGGGGTGCCAGGAACACGTAGAGCAGAGCCGCGCCCAGGCCGGCGGTCGCGAGATTGCGGCAGGCGGCGAGGCCGGCGTTCGCGAAAGCGCCGGCCAGAAGCACCAGGATTCCCGCGAGCGCGACCAGGATCGCGGGCAGAACGGGCAGGAGGTCGACGTTCACTGCTGCGCCTCCTTTGCAGTGTCGGCGGAGGGCGCGGGCCCGGCCTGCCGCATGGGGATGAGACGGATCTGTCCACCCGGAGGAAGCGCCCTCACTCGGGCATCCTGGATGATCTTGATGACCGGCTTCTCGATGCTGGGCGTGAAGAGAGAGCTGAAGACTCCCATGAACAGGGCCAGGAAGACGAGGGGAAGGAGCGTCGCCCACTCGCGCGGGTTGAGGTCAGGCAGGTTCGCGTTCTTCTCGTTCGTGACCTCACCGTACATCACGCGCTGCACCATCCAGAGGATGTAGGCGGCGGAGAGGATCACGCCCAGGGTGGAGAGGATGACGAGGCCCGGAGAAAAGGTGAAGGAGCCCACGAGGATCAGGAACTCCCCGATGAACCCGTTGAACCCCGGGACCGCGATCGACGACAGGCAGACGAGCAGGAACACCGCGGCGAACCGCGGCATCACGTTCTTGAGGCCGCCGAACTCCGAGATCAGCCGGGTGTGCCGACGCTCATAGAGCATCCCCACCATCAGGAAGAGCGCGCCCGTGGACACGCCGTGGTTCAGCATCTGATAGCTCGCTCCGACCACGGACATCGGGGAGAAGGCCGCGATGCCGAGCATGACGAAGCCCAGGTGCGAGACGGACGAGTAGGCCACGAGCTTCTTCAGGTCGGGTTGAACCAGCGAGACCAGAGCGCCGTAGACGATGCCGATCGCCCCGAGGAAGGCGATGGCCCATGCGGCTTTCTGGGCGGCCACCGGGAAGAGCGGGATGGCGAGACGCAGGAAGCCGTAGCCCCCCATCTTCAGCATCACACCGGCCAGGATCACCGAACCCGCGGTCGGTGCCTCGACATGCGCGTCGGGCAACCACGTGTGGAACGGGAACATCGGCACCTTGATTGCGAATGCCAGGGCGAAGGCCAGGAACAGCCACATCTGAAGCCCTGGATCGAGAGACGCCCTCGTCAGCGCGGGCAGGTCGAAGGTGTGCGACCCGGTCTCGCGATAAAGAACCAGGAAGGCGACCAGCATGAGCGCACTCCCCGCCATCGTGTACAGGAAGAACTTCACCGCCGCGTAGATCCGCCGGCCGTGCCCGAAGATGCCGATGAGGAAGTACATCGGGATGAGCATGGCTTCCCAGAACACGTAGAACAGGAACAGATCCAGCGCGCAGAACACGCCGATCATCGCGGACTCGAGGATCAGGATGAAGATGTTGAACTCGCGGACCCGCTCCTCGATTGAACTCCACGAGCCGAGGAGGGAGATCGGGGTCAGCAGGGTCGAGAGGATGATCAGCCAGAGACTCAGTCCGTCGATGCCGAGGTGATAGCTGATCCCCCACTCCGGAAGCCAGTTGACGATCTCCTGGAAGCGGTACTCGGTGCTCGATTCGAAACCCGAGAGCTGGGTGAGGAGCAACAGCGACACCGCGAAGAGGAACAACGTGAGCGCCAGGGAAAAGCGCTTGATGGTCTCGTTCGACATGCCCCGGCCCAGAAGCAGGACGAGCGCGCCGGCCAGAGGCGTGAGAATCAGGAGCGAGAGAAGATGGTCCATGGCCTAGCTGTTCGCCCAGAGGATGGCGCTGAGCAGGGCCACCGCACCCGCCAGGATGGAAATCGCCGAACCTCGGACGAGTCCGTTCTGCAGGAGCTTGCCGCCTTGAGAGAAGTCGTTGGTCATCTGCGCTATGCCGTTCACCGCTCCGTCGATCCAGCCCGCGTCGACCTTCTTCCAAAGCACCCGTTCCGAGACATCGACGACGCCGTTGACGCCGTTGCGGACGAACGAGTCGTACGCATCGTCGAAGCCCCACTTGGCGTCGAGGAGGTCCTTCACGCCGGCGAACTTCGCGGCAACCTTCGCGGGAAGTTCGCGCATCGGGCCCGCGTACATGAGGTACGCAAGCCAGAACCCGGCGAAGGCCACGGCGAAGGCCGCAACGGGCATCCAGGAGATGTGCTCGAGCGCCTCTTCGACGCGGATCGCCGGCTCCACGAACTGGGGCACATGAATGTAGCCGGCCAGGATGGAACCTATGGCGAGCAGGAAGAGAGGAATCAGCATCACCGCCGGAGACTCGTGGATGCCGCCATGTCCGTGGCCGTGGCTGTGGTCGTCGGCCTTCGCGTGATCCGCGTGGGCGTCATGCCCCGCGTGATCCTCGTGCTTCTTCTCGAGTCCGCCCCGATACTCGCCGAGGAAGGTCATGAAATACAGGCGCGACATGTAGAAGGCCGTCAGCCCGGCCGTGAACAGGGCGAGACCGAAGAGAAAGACATTGTGGCCGAACGCCGCCATGAGGATCTCTTCCTTGCTGAAGTAGCCGGAAAGGCCCGGGAAGCCGATGATGGCGAGCCATCCTGCGGTGAAGGTCCAGAAGGTCCAGGGCATCCGCGTCCGCAGGCCGCCCATCTGCCGCATGTCCTGCTCGCCCGACAACCCGTGGATCACGGAGCCGGAGCCGAGGAACATGAGAGCCTTGAAGAAGGCGTGGGTCACCAGGTGGAAGACGGCCACGCCATAGGCGCCAACGCCACAGGCGAGGAACATGTACCCGAGTTGGGACACCGTCGAATAGGCGAGGACCTTCTTGATGTCGTTCTGAACGATGGCGATGGTCGCCGCCACGAAGGCGGTGACGCCGCCGATCGCCGCCACCAGCCACATCGCGGTCTCCGAGTGCTGGTATACCGCGCCCAGGCGGGCGACCATGTACACGCCCGCGGTGACCATGGTGGCCGCGTGAATCAGGGCGGAGACCGGGGTGGGGCCCTCCATGGCATCGGGAAGCCAGACGTGCAGAGGGATCTGGGCGCTCTTGCCGCAGGCGCCGATGAAGAGGGCGATGGAGATCAGGGTGAGCGGCCCGAAGACGCCGAACTCCTCGATCGCCATGGTCTTCACGCCCGTGGACAGCTCCATGAGGCTGAGGGTGCCGAGCTTCGCGGCGGCGAGGGCCATTCCGATGATCAGGCCGGCGTCGCCCACCCGGTTGACGATGAAGGCTTTCTTGCCTGCGTCAGACGCGCTCTTCTTCTTGAACCAGAAGCCGATCAGCAGGTAGGAGCAAAGCCCGACCCCCTCCCAGCCCACGAACATCAGGGCCAGGGAGGCGCCGGTGACCAGGACCAGCATGAAGAACGTGAAGAGGTTCAGGTAAGAGAAGTACCGGACGCGCTCTTCGTCGTGCGACATGTAGCCGATCGAGTAGAGATGAATCAGCGACCCGATCCCCGTGATCACCAGCATCATCGTGCTGGACAGGGGATCGATCAGGAGGGTCATGGGGATCGTTAGCCCACCCACATCGATCCAGTTGAACTCCGCGAGGGTCGGCTGCGCGAAATGGAGTCCATGGTCGCCGACCGGAAGCGACAGAAGGCTCTTGACCGTCAGTAGCGCCAGAAAAAACGACGCGAAGGTGCAGGCGGTCGCGAGGACCATCATCCCCTGCTGCTGCCCCTGTCTCTTCGCGAGCCCACCGAAGAAGGCAAGCACCATGAAGCCGAACAGCGGCATGAAGACCACCATCCAGGGGGCCCAAAGCACGATGCGGTCTGCGGCGAACATGGTGGTTGGTTAGCCCTTCAGCAGATTGAAGCTGTCCACGTCGAGATCTTCACGGTTGCGCTGGAGTGCGATGACAATCGCGAGGCCCACTGCGGCTTCGGCGGCGGCCACCGTGAACACGAAGAACACCAGAATCTGGCCGTCAATGGTGCCGTGCGCGCGGGAGAAAGCGATGAAGGCGAGGTTCACGGCGTTCAGCATCAGCTCCACGCACATCATCACGGTGATGACGTTGCGGCGGACGAACACTCCGATGGCGCCGATCACGAAGAGGAACGCGCTCACGGCAAGCGCCACCTGCACGAAGCTCGCATGGGCGGTTTCGAAGGCGTGCATCACTTCCCCTTCTCCTTCCGCGCGACCACGATCGCGCCGACCATGGCCGCGAGAATCAGGATCGACGTGGCTTCGAACGGGTACAGGAATCGCGGATCCGAAAAGAGGCCGCGGGCCACGTCCACGGAGGCGGTGTCCCGGTGATTCGCGGGCAGGATCGAGGAGCCCTTCCAGACCACCATCACGGACTGGATGGCGAGGATCACCCCGAGGATGATGCCGGCCCGGCCGATGCCGCCCATCCGCTCGCCTTCTTCCTGTTTGGCGTTGAGGAGCATGATCACGAAGAGGAAGAGCACCATGATCGCGCCCGCGTAGACCACCACCTGAAGGACCGCGATGAAACCCGAGCCGAGCATCGCGAACATCACCGCAAGCGAGCACATGGTGATGATGAGCGAGAAGGCGCTGTTGATCGGGTTGCGCTGCGAGATCACGAAAAGCCCGGACGCGATGGCCACGAGGGCGGCGCCGTAGAAGAGGATGACGTCGAGGATCATCTCGACACCTGCCCGGCGGCCGGGGCGATGATAGCCACGGTGGAAGGAGGCGTCTTCTTCTCGCCGAAGACCGCGGTCAGGCCGGAGAAGAGCACAACCCAGATCGCCGCTGCGGGGATCAGGCGCTTCCAGCCGAAATTCATGAGCTGGTCGTAGCGGAATCGGGGAACGGTGGCGCGCAGCCAGATGAACACGAAGAGCAGGAGGCCCATCTTGGCGAAGAACCACAAGGGCGAGTTCGGGATGACGCCCGGCAACGGCGAGAGCCACCCGCCGAGGAACATGTTGGATGCGAGCGCGCACACCGTCATCATGTTGATGTACTCGGCCATCTGCATGAGGGCGAACTTCATCGAGGAGTACTCGACGTGGAAGCCGGCCACGAGTTCGGTCTCCCCTTCTGGCAGGTCGAAGGGAGTGCGGTTCACTTCCGCGCAGGCCGCGATCATGTAGATGACGAAAGCCGGGAACTGGATGAGCAGCCACATCCACGGGTTCATGCGCTCCGCGGCGGCCACGATGTCGTTGAGGCGGAACGATCCCGCGGCCATGATCACGGAAACCCAGGACATTCCAAGCGCCAGCTCGTAGGAGAACATCTGCGCCGAGCTGCGCAGGCCGCCGATGAGCGCGTACTTGTTGTTCGACGCGTAGCCCGCGAACACGATCGAGTACACGCCGAGGGCGGTGATCGCGAAGATGAAGAGAATGCCCACGTCGAGATCGGCGATCTGGATGTTGATGGGCCGCCCAAAGAGCGAGACCGGGCCGTAGAACGGAAGGACCAGCGGGCCGCCATAGGGCACGACCGCGAGCGACACGTAAGCGGTGATGATCGCCACCACGGGCGCGGCGAAGAAGAGGAACTTGTTGGCGCCCTCCGGCATCAGCTCTTCCTTGAAGAACAGCTTGATGCCGTCGGCCGCAGGCTGAAGGATGCCCCACGGACCCGTGCGGTTGGGGCCGCGGCGGAACTGCATGAACCCGAGGATGCGCCGCTCGATGTAGGTCATCAGCGAGAAGACGAGGAGCAGCACATTGAAGATGACCGCGAGCTTGATCACCCCGATCACCGCGTCGATCGCGATTTCCTTGAGCGCGGGCGTGAGCAGGGTTTCCATGCGACCTAGGCCCTGCCCTTCGCGGCCGCGAACGTCTCGGCCTTCACCGTCCAGGACTCGTGATTCGTGATGTAGTACTCGTACTCGTCGCGGAACTTCGCCATGGACGAGAGCACGGGGGTGATCGCGGCATCGCCGAACGCGCACAGGGTGCGGCCGGCGATGGAATCGCACACGCTCTTGAGGGTGTCGAGATCCTTCATCTCACCCTTGCCGGCCTCGATGCGCGTGAGCATGCGGTAGAGCCAGCCGGTACCCTCGCGGCAGGGCGAGCACTTGCCGCAGGACTCGTGCTTGTAGAAAGCACTCAGGTTCCGGGCGAGGCCTACCATCGAGCGCGAGTCGTCGGCCACGATGCAGCCCGCGGAGCCCAGCATCGACCCCGCCTTCATGACGCTGTCGAAATCGAGCCTCACGTCGAGTTCGCTCTCCGTGAGGATCGGCACCGAGGATCCGCCGGGAATGACCGCGCGGATCTTGCGTCCGTCGCGCGGGCCGCCCGCGTAGTCGTAGACGAGCTGGCGCAGCGTGATCCCGCCGAGGTTCGCCTCGTAGCTGCCGGGGCGCTTCACGTCCCCGCTGATCGAATAGAGCTTCGGGCCGCCGTTCTTTTCCGGACCAAGGGCCGCGAACCACTCGGCGCCCCGTTCGAGGATGAAGGGCACGTTGCACAGGGTCTCGACGTTGTTGACGATGGTCGGACAGCCATAAAGGCCGGCCACGGCCGGAAAAGGCGGCTTCAGACGAGGCTGGCCGCGCTTGCCTTCGAGACTCTCGAGAAGCGCCGTCTCTTCCCCGCACTCATACGAACCGGCGCCGCGGTGGAGAACGACCTCGATGTCGATTCCGGTGCCGAGGATGTTCTTCCCGATGAAACCGGCGGCATAGGCCTCATCGAGGGCCTTCCCCAGCGTGCGGGCGCCCTCGTGGAACTCACCGCGGATATAGATGAAGGCGCTCTTCGACTTGATGGCGTGGGCCGAGATGATGGTCGACTCGATCAGGAGGTGCGGGTCCTTCTCGATGATCACGCGGTCCTTGTAGGTCCCAGGCTCCGACTCGTCGGCGTTCACGCAGAGGTAGCGGGGCTTCGGAGAATCCTTGGGGAGGAACGTCCACTTGAGACCGGTCGGAAAACCGGCTCCCCCGCGGCCGCGCAAACCGGACTTTTTGACCTCGTCGACGATGAAGTCGGGCGCCATCTCGAGGTACTTCTTGAGATTCGCGTAGCCGCCGTTCTTCCGGTAGGTGTCGATGGACTGCGAACCAGGCGTCCAGACATTCTTGAACAGGACCGCCTCGCCGGGGCTCTTGGGCCACTCGAAAGGCCGGTAGACCTTCTCTCCGGCCAGGACGCGATCCATGTCCGCATCGTTCGCGTTCTCGAGCCACTCTCCGTTCACCTGAACCGCGGGAGCGCCGCCGCAGGCCGCGAGGCACTCGACCGGCTTCACCGTGAACTTGCCGTCGGCGGTGGTCTCACCCGGGTTGATCCCGAGCTTCTTGCACGTTCGCTTCATCAGCCCTTCGGAGCCGCCGAGCGCGCACGAAAGCGTCGTGCAGACCTCGATGACCGTCTTCCCCTCGGGCTTGAGGTTGAACATCGTGTAGAAGCTCGCGGTGTCGTGCACCTGCGCGGTGGAGAGGCCCAGGATCTCCGCGATCTCCGCCATGGCCTCGGGGCTGATGTAGCCGTCCTGCTCCTGGGCAAGCCGGAGCGCGGGCAGAAGTGCCGAGCGCTTGATCGGGTATTTCGCGATCGTCGCGTCGAGCTTCGTGCGGTTTTCTGCGGTAAAGGGCATGGATTGTCTTTTGTTCCGACCGGGCTCCTGGGTCGCCTAGAGCGCCGCCGCCGCGGTTTTTCCTACCACTCGAACGCGCCCGACTTCCAGGCGTAGGCAAAGCCCGCGCCCAGCAAGCCCATGAAGATCATCATCTCGACGAAGCCGAAGAGTCCCAGCTCCTTGAATACGAGCGCCCAGGGATACAGAAACGCCGCGTCCACGTCAAAGAGGATGAAGAGCATCGCGACCAGGTAGAACTTGATCGGGAAACGCTCGGAGAGCTTGGCCACCGAAGGGACGCCGCACTCGTACACCGAACTCTTGGCCGCGTTCGGGCGCGGGCGCCCGAGCAGCCACGAGAGGATGACGTTGAAGAGCGCGAAGCCAGTCGCGGCCAGGAACAACATCACCACCGGGAAATAGGGCGGCAGGCTCGAGGTGGCTGCGTGAGGCGTCATCTAGGTTGTCGTGGCTTCTGATTCTTGATCGCGGTGGTGGTGTCGAGGCGCCTTTTTTGGGTGCGCGCCACGGTCATGACGAAAGCGGGCGGACTATATGTTGGCCGTGGGGAGAGGTCAAGGATTCGGGCAAGAACTGCGGGGTTCGGAATCCGCGATTGGTTGCATCACCGAACGCCGACGCGCCTAGATCTTGCGTCTGAGGCGACTCGACGCAGCGGCCCACGTCATGGCGAGGAGGCCGGCGGAAGGCGGCGCGACGAAGCCATCCCGCGACGTTGC
>JAIBCN010000056.1 GCA_019694155.1 Vicinamibacteria bacterium
CATCGGCACCCGGCTGCGGCGACCCGCTCGCGCTTTGCGCGAGCTTTGTCGCCTTGCTTCGGTCGTCGATTCCCGCCGCCTCCACATCGGACTGGCCCGCGCGGTTCCAAGTCGGCCGCTCATCGGCACCCGGCTGCGGCGACCCGCTCGCGCTTTGCGCGAGCTTTGTCGCCTTGCTTCGGTCGTCGATTCCCGCCGCCTCCACATCGGACTGGCCCGCGCGGTTCCAAGTCGGCCGCTCATCGGCGTCCGGCTGCGGCGATGCGCTCGCGCTTCGCGCGAGCTTCTTCGCCTTGCTTCGGTCGTCAATTCCCGCCGCCTTACGTCGGGTTCGCGCGATCGGGTGGGGAACGCCGGCATCAGAAGGAGCCTCAGGCCTTCGGGCGAGAGCTATGGAGGAGCGCCTCAGCCCTTCCTGGGTGCCTGTGACAGGTGCTGGAATCCGGGGCGCGTTGGTCCCTGTCGGGCTACTCTTCGGCGAGGGCCCGCATCGGTGAAATACGGGTCGCGCGGTAGGTGGGGACGAGGCAGGCGGCGATCGCGATCGCGCCGAGGAGAATCGCGGTGAGCGCGAGGGTCTCTCCATGAAAGCCCGGGACCCCGAAGAGCGACGCCTGCATGGCGCGTCCGGCCCACCACGATCCCAGAACGCCAAGAGTCATCCCCGCCGAGAGCAAACGCAGCGCCAGCGTGACGAATTCCCTCGAGACCTGGCTCGGGCGCGCTCCCAGCGCCAGCCGGACACCGATCTCCCGCTGGCGCTGGGAGACCGCGTAACTCAACAGACCATAGGTGCCGATCGCGGTCAGGAGGACGGCGACGCTCGCGAAGAGGCCCGCCATCAACGCGGGCAGGCGTTGCGCCGCGAGGCTCGTGGCGACGCGGTGCTCCATGGCCCGCACGTCGCTGAGCGCCACTTCGGGGTCGACGCCGTGAACCACCTGCTGCAACGTCGCGCTGAACGAGTCGGGAGCGGTCTGCGTCCTCACGACCACGAAGAGGTCGTTGTTGATCGGGCCTTGTCCGTACGGGAAGTAGACGGCGCCCTGCTGCGCGCTCTCGCTGAGCGTGGCCTGCTTAGCGGCGCCCACGACGCCCACGACCGTGAATGCCTCGGTGGCGGGACCGATCTCCGAGCCTGAGAAGAGGCGCCGGCCGACCGCACCACCTTCGGGCCAGTAGCGTCGCGCGAAGTCGTCATCCACGACGCACACCCGCATGGGGCCGGCCGTGTCCGCGGCGTCGAGGAATCGGCCTTCGCGCAACACGAAGCCGAGAGCCGCGAAGTAGTCGCCACCCACCCCGTACGAATAGTGGCCCTGCAGGGACGCGCCGGGAGGCGGGACGTAACCTTCGACGCGCACCGCGCTCTTGCCGCTCCATCCGTCGAGCGGGATATGGGTGGCGACACCCACCGAACGAACGCCGGGCTGCCGTTGAAGCTCGTCCAGCACTCGTTCCGCGAATCCAACTCGCGCGGTCCTGCTTGGATAGCCCTTCGTGGTCATCACCGCGAGTCCGCTCAGGACCCCGTCCGGCTCGAAGCCCGGCGCCACCGCCATCACGCGATGGAGACTGATGGTCAGCAGTCCCGCTCCGGAGAGGAGGACGAAGGCCAGGGCCACCTGCGCCACGAGCAGTATCTGACGCAGATGCTGGGCGGAGCGACGGGTGGTGCTGCCGCGCGACTCCGTGCCGAGTGCCATGGCGCCGTGGCCCCGGAGGCTGTACCACGCGAGGGGCAGGCCCATCGCCGCGCCCATGAGAACGGCGGCGACGAGAGCCGCCACGACGACCCGGATGTCGAGGGTGACTCGCGCGCCGAGTGGCATTCGGCTCGCGGCGAGATCCGGCAGCACACTCAGCGCGGAGGCGGCGAGAGCAAGCCCCAGCACGGCGCCCGTCAAGGTCACAAGAGTGGTCTCGGTCAGCGCGTCGGCCACGATGTGGCGGCGGCTCGCTCCGATCACGTGGCGCAAAGCGAGTTCCCGGGCACGCGCGGTCGCGCGGATGAGGAAGAGGTTCGCGACGTTGAAGCATCCGATCATCAGCAGGAACACCGCGCCTGCCTGCAGCAGGAGCAGCGTCGGCCGGATGGACGCGACGTGATCGGCATGCAGAGGGACGATCCGTGAGCGAAAACCGACCGCGGCCATCATCGCGGTCTGTGGATCATCCGCGCCCACCGCGGCGTTGTGGGCGTCGATCTGCGCCTGGGCGTCCGCCAGGGACGCGGAAGGAGCGAGTCTCGCGATCATCTGTCGGGCGCCCCCTCCCGAATGACGCCGTGACGCAGCGCGCTCGGCGGGACTCGAGGACAACGGGAAGAAGAGGCGCGCGCTCGACGAGAGAAAGCTGAAGTCGGGAGGAAGCAGGCCCACGACCGTCATGTCGAGGCCGTCCACCCGGAGGCGGCGCCCGAGAACATCCGGATCGGCGTCCATGCGCTGCCGCCAGAAGGCATCGGTGAGGATGACCACGCGATCGGTCGCGTACGTCGTTTCGGCCTCCGTGAAGGCGCGCCCGAGGATGGGGCCCCGTCCCAGCGTCTCGAAGAACTCGGGCGAGACGCGCAGCACATCCTCACGCTCCGTCCCGCTCGGCCCGCTCACCACCGCGGTATCGCCCCGGTAGGCGGCCAGGGAAACGAGGGCGGGGATTCGCCCGCGGCGCTCGTAGTAGTTCGGGAGCGAGCAACCGTCGTCCGGCACGCCGGCCTTCGGGTACGCGTTGAAGATCCGGACCAGCCGGTCGGGGTCGGGAAAGGGCAAGGGCCGGACCAGCACGCCGTCGATGGTGGCGAAGATCGCGAGGTTCGACGCCAGACACAGGCTGAGCGTCGCGAGCACGGCGAAAGTGAAGCCGGGCGTCCTGCGAAACCGGCGAGCCGCCTGGCGCAGATCGCGGCCGAGTTCGTCGAAGGGACGCAGCCCGCGCGCCTCGCGACAGTCATCCTTGACCGTGTCGAGTGCGCCGAGTTCCAGGCGCGCCCGCCGCCCCGCTTCGGTTGCGGACAGGCCCGAGCGCATCAGCTCCTCGGTGCGCAGATCGAGGTGAAGTCGGAGTTCCTCGTGCAGATCCTGCTCGAAGCCGGGACGCCGCAAGAGTGCTCGCAGGCCGAGGCGCAGCCGCGCCCACATCTCAGAAATCCTCCGCGGTGGTCTCGAGCGCCGCCGAGATGGCGGTCGCGAGGCGGTTCCATCCCGCCGTCTCTTCCTTGAGGCGGCGGCGTCCCGCGGAGGTGACGGTGTAGAACTTTGCGCGCCGGTTGTTGTCGCTCTGCCCCCA
The DNA here is from genome assembly GCA_019694155.1 of Vicinamibacteria bacterium. Classification (GTDB taxonomy): domain Bacteria; phylum Acidobacteriota; class Vicinamibacteria; order Fen-336; family JAGNNV01; genus JAGNNV01. The sequence goes on from JAIBCN010000056.1 coordinate 3,289, forward strand.
CTCGGATTCGATCAGGCCCTGCTGCTCGAGCCGGTAGAGCGCGGGATAGAGCGAGCCCTGGGGAATGTCGAGGGCGTCGCCCGAGATCTGACGAATGCGCAGCAACACCCCGTAGCCGTGGAGCGGTCTCAGAGAGACCGCCTTGAGGATCAGCATGTCCAGGGTGCCCGGCAGCAGGTCGGCGTTCTCACTCATGGGGATCCACGCTCCTCTCCTAGCGCGACTAGGAGTCTCGCGCTGTCTCTCCTAGTTTGTCAAGGAGAGACGTAACGATGGCACGATATCGACGGTAATTGTCATTCAGGCCACTGTCCGCTTTGGACCGCCGCGCCTACACTCCTGACCCGGGCGACACACCTTCAATCGATGGGAGAACGCATGACCGCATCACAGACCGGTTCGACATCCTGGCGGCAGGAGTGGTTTCCGATTCATGGCGCCGCCTACCTCAACACGGCGGCCCAGTCGGCCATGCCGCGCGTCTCGCATGACGCGGTTCAGATCGCCCTCGACGCCAAGCGCTATCCGCACCATCAGAGCGACGCGGTGTGGTTCGATCTGACCGATCGCCTGCGCCGGTCGCTGTCGAGCCTGATCCAAGCCGCGCCCGACGAGATCGCGCTCGCCACCGGCGCCACCACCGGTCTGCAGGTGATGGCTCACGGACTCGCGTGGGCGCCCGGCGACGAGATCCTCACCGCCGAGGGGGAGTTTCCGATTCAGTACAGCACCTGGAAGCCCCTGGAGGCGCGCGAGGGAGTGGCCCTGAAGATCGCCGCGCCGCGGGGGCGCTTCGTGACGGCGGACGATCTCATTGCGGCGATGACACCCAGGACGCGGGTGGTGTCGGTCAGCCACGTGCGGTTCGACGACGGATCGCTGCTCGACGCCGCCCGCGTCGCCGCCGCTTGTCGTGAGCGCGGTGCGACGTTCGTGCTCGACGTGACTCAATCGTGTGGCGCGCTGCCCCTTGATGTCCGCGAGCTGGGGGCCGACTTCCTGGTGTGCGCCGGCTACAAGTGGCTTCTGAGCCCTTACGGCACCGGTTTCCTCTGGGCGAACCGCGAGGCCATGCGGGCTCTTCGCCCCGGCCCGTTCTATTGGATGGGCCAGGACGTCCATGCCTTCGCCAGCCTGAACATGGTCGATCCCGCGCCGGCCCAGGGCGCTCGGCGATTCGACGTGCCGGAGGCGGCGAGCCGCTTCAATCTCAATCTGACGGCCATGGAGGCGTCCGTGGCCTTCGTCAACCGCGTGAGTCCCGAGGTCGTGCGCGAGAACAATGCGCGGCTGATCGCCTATCTGTTCGACCATCTGCCCGACGGACTCACGCCGGCGAGCCCCGTCGACCCGGCGCAACGCGGCCCCTACGGTTGCTTCGTCGCGCCGACCCGGGAACGGACCGTGGCTCTGCACCAGAAGTTGCGGCAGGCGAATGTGTTCGTGAGCCTGCGCAATGGCAGGATCCGGGTGTCGCCGCATCTGTTCAATTCGGAACGGGACATCGACCGGCTCATCAGCGTGGCGGCGGCCTGACGCCGTCGCCCGAGAGCCTCAATTGAAAGTGTCAAAAAAGGAGTCGCCGTGACCACCCCCTACGATCGTCTCAAGGCGCTCAAGATCACCCTTCCCGACGCGCCGCCGCCCGTGGTGGCCGGATACGTTCCCGTGTTCGCGCCGTTCGTGCGGACCGGGAATCACATCTATCTCTCTGGGCGCCTCGCCAAGCGGGACGGTGAGATATGGGTGGGCAAACTCGGCGACGGCGTGACCGCGGCGGAAGGGAAGCAGGCCGCGCGGGGCATCGCCATTGAGTTGATCGCAACCCTGCACGCCGCCCTTGGGGACCTCGAGCACGTGCAGCGCCTCGTGCGCCTGCTGGTGTTCGTGAACAGCACGGAGCGATTCACGGAGCCCCATGTCGTCGCCAATGGCGCGTCGGAGCTGTTCGTGGAAGTGCTCGGCGACCGCGGCGTTCACGCCCGCAGCGCGGTCGGCGTCGCCCAGACGCCGTTTGGCGCCTGCGTCGAGATCGAGTTGATTGCAGAAGTCACGGGTTCCGTCGCGCACCATGCCTGAACGGAGCCTGGCCGACGACGATCGTCTCGAGGACTTCGCTCACCGCGCGATTACTTTCGAAGGCGTCACGAAGACCGTTCATGTCGCGGGCGCCGGGCCCGCGGTGATCGTCATGACGGAGATGCCGGGGATCAGTCCCCAGGTGGCGCGGTTCAGTCGATGGGTGCGCGACGCCGGGTTCACCGTCTACATGCCGTCACTGTTCGGGCGTGACGGTGCGGTTGCCACAGCCGACGAAGGCGCCGAGGTGTTTCGACGCGCCTGCGTGAGTGCGGAATTCCGTGCCCTGGCCGCGAATGAGTCGAGCCCGGTCACGGTCTGGCTGCGCGCCCTGGCGAGGCTGGCGCACGTCGAGTGCGGCGGCCCGGGCGTCGGCGCGATCGGGATGTGCTTCACCGGGAACTTCGCCCTGACCATGATGCTCGAACCGGCGATGCTGGCTCCCGTCCTCGCTCAGCCGACGCTCCCTCTCGGGGATCCCGCCGGACTCGAGATCGCGCCCGATGAACTCAGAGCGGTTCGCGACCGGCTCGACCGGGAAGATCTCACTGTGCTCGGGTATCGGTTCGCGGGAGACACTTTCTGCACGGCGCAGCGATTCGCCGCCTACGCCGAGGCCCTGGGCAGCCGGTTCGTCGCCCGGGTGCTTCCGGATAGCGCCGCGAATCCCGACGTGCCGCCGTTCTTCGCCCGGCATGTGAGGAGCCCGCACAGCGTGGTGACCGTCCACCTGATCGATGAAGCCGGCCAGCCGACGATCGCCGCTCGCGATGAAATCCTGGCCTTCTTCGCGCGACGCCTGGGAAGGTAGTCCGTCGCGTCTCTCGAGAATGGAGAATGGAGAACGTATGGAATCGTTGAACTTCGCATACGGCGACGCCCGCATGCTCCTGGCGCGAACCCCGGCCACGATTCGGGCGCTCGTCGACGGCCTTCCCGACCACTGGCTGGACGCAGACGAAGGCCCTGGCACCTGGAGCCCGCGCCGAGTGGTCGGCCACCTGATCCTCTGTGACCGGAGGAACTGGATGCCGCGCCTCGAGTGGATCCTGCAACACGGGGCGGCGCGCCCCTTCGAGCCGTTCAACCAGGCCGAGGTTTACGAAGCGGGCGCCGGAATCGGTGCGCTCCTCACCGAATTCGAATCCCTCCGCGCCGCGAACCTCGCGAGACTCGAGGCGAAGAGGCTCGCCGCCGCCGATTTCGACCGGTCGGGACTGCATCCGACTCTGGGTCTGGTGACCCTCCGACAACTCGTCGCCACCTGGGCCGTCCACGATTCCGATCACCTCGTCCAGATCTCACGGGTGATCGCGAAGCGCTATACGCACGATGTCGGCCCGTGGCGGGCGTTCCTCAACGTCCTGGGAGATCGGCCGCGGCGGGCCGATTGAGCCTCGATGGATCGTGGCCGGCCGCGGGCTTTCCGCGCTGTGCTACTTCCGTCCTCGAGCTCCCCTGCGGTGGAATCGGCCGCGGTACGCGCTGGGGCTTACCTTGACTCCGACCCGAAAGTGGTGCCTGAACACTGCAGCGGATCCGAACCCGGACTCCTGCGCGACCTCTTCGATGGAGAGCGTTGTGGTTTCGAGGAGGTCTTTCGCGCGCCGCAGGCGGAGGCCGGTGATCCATTGGAGAGGGCTCGCGCCCGTCGTGGCGGTGAAGCGACGCGAGAGCGTCCGCTTGCTCGTGTGGGCCGCGCGGGCGAGGTCGGCCACGGTGATCGGGCCTTGCAACCTTCCCTGCGCCCAGTGCAGCAGCTTCGACAGCCAGGGGTGCGCGGCTTCGCCAATCGGTTTGTCGATGAACTGCGCCTGACCTCCCTCGCGATGCGGCGGGACGACGGCACGGCGCGCGACCGCGTTCGCGGCGATCGCGCCGAAATCCTTGCGAATGATGTGCAGGCACAAGTCGATGCCGGCCGCGCTGCCCGCGGAGGTGAGGATGTCGCCTTCGTCGAGGTAGAGCACGTCGGGTTCGACGCGCACCAGGGGGAAGGCCTTCCTCATCGCGTCCACGAAGCTCCAGTGCGTGGTGGCGCGCCGGCCGTTCAGGAGGCCCGTGGCGGCCAGGACGAAGGATCCCACGCAAAGCGAAACCAGGCGTGCGCCACGTTCGTGGGCCCGGATGAGCGCACGCACGAGCTCCGGCGGCGGCGGAGCGATCGGCTTCGGCCACCCCGGAATGACGATGGTGTCGGCGTGCTGCAGGTCGCGAAGACCGTGGGTCGGCTGGACGGTGATGCCGCCGATCGCGCGAACCGGGCGCTTGTTCAGGCCGCACACCGAGAACTCGTACCACGGGCTCATCTCCGGACGGGGGAGCCCGAACATCTCCACCACGATCCCGAACTCGAAGGTGCACAGACCCTCGTAAGCCAGGACGACGACGCGGTGCGGCGCAGGCGAGCGGTTGAGGGTTCCGGCGCGTGGCACGATCTTGACGATAATTGTCATTTGGGCCACTGTCAACGAGCGAGGCGGGCGGTCTACACTCTGCCGCAGGAGACCGAGAGATGATCGCCACCACCTCCAGCGTGTTGCCCGCGTCGTTCATGACCGCCGCGCGCTCATGGCGCGACCGGACGCTCGCGTTTGCGTTCAGGACAGGGCGCTTCACGTGGGTCCCGGCCCTCTTGGCGCTCGGGATGCTCATGGCCGCGCGCACGAGCCCTTTCCAGCCGGCCGCGCGCGAATACGAGAGGCGTGAACTCACGATACCGATGCGCGACGGCGTTCGGCTCTTCGCGGTGGCCCTGGCGCCCCGGGGGGCGACGCGGCCGCTGCCCATCCTGCTCGTCCGGACGCCCTTCGACGCGGCTCGCGAGTTCAAGACGGCCGAACTGCCTCTTCCACTCCGTGAACTCGGCGAAGACGGCTACATTTTCGTCACCCAGGATGTCCGCGGCCGTGGGGCGTCCCAGGGCGAATTCGTCACGACCCGCCCGCGGGCGGATCCGAAGGACCCCAAGGGCGTCGACGAGAGCACGGATGCCTGGGACACCATCGAATGGCTGGTCCGAAACGTGCCGGGGAACAACGGCAGGGTGGGAGTGACCGGCATGTCGTATCGCGGCTGGCTCGCGGCGATGGCCGGCGTGAATCCTCATCCCGCCCTCAAGGCGATCTCCCCTCAGGCGCCCATGAGCGACACCTGGCTCGGCGACGACTTCTTCCATCAGGGCGCGTTCCGACAGACCCAGGCCGTCCCCTACGCCGCCTATATCGAAGGGACGAATGGACTGAACATCCCCGACTACGACCAGTACCAGTTCTATCTGCGGCTCGGGACGCTCGACTCCATCGGCAAGACGACGGGCGTCGCCACGCGGCCTTCGTGGATGGGCTTCCGGGCGCACCCCGCGCGCGATGACTACTGGAAGGCGCGGGCAATGCATGAGGTGCTGACCCGGGCCGATGTGCCCATCCTGTTCGTGGGCGGCTTCTGGGATGAGGAGGACATCCTGGGTCCGCAGATCGGCTATCGCACGGTGGAGCGTCAGGACGGCCGGAACTGGAATCGCATCGTCCTGGGGCCGTGGGCGCATCGCGGCTGGTCGCTGCCGGGAGGGGATTCGCTCGGACCGCTGCGATTCGGCAGCGGGACCGCGGATCACTTCCGCAAGGCGATCGAGCGGCCATGGTTTGCCTACTATCTCCACGACAAGGGCGACGGCCGGTTTCCCGAGGCGTGGGCCTTCGAGAGCGGCTCCAATCAGTGGCGCACCTTCGATGCGTGGCCGCCGAAGGCGGTTTCCCGGCGAAACCTCTACCTGCGTGAGGACGGAGTCCTCTCGTTCGATCCGCCGGCGGCCGCGGCCGATGGCAGCGAGTCCTTCGACGCCTATCCCTCGGACCCCGCACATCCCGTGCCCTACACGCCCCGTCCCGACGACGGCAATGGTTTCGCGAGCTGGATGCTCCAGGACCAGCGCTTCGTGGATGGCCGCCCCGACGTCGCCACCTGGGTGTCCGCGCCCCTTACCGAGGATCTAACGATCGCCGGAGATGTCACCGCCCGCCTCTTCGCGTCGACCAGCGGGAGCGATGCCGACTGGGTGGTGAAGCTGATCGACGTCTTCCCGGAAGATGTGCCCGATCGTCCCTCCATGGGCGGATATCAGTTGATGGTCAACGCCGACATCATGCGCGGGCGCTACTGGAAGGGGTTCGATCGCGCCGAGCCGATCCCGCCGAACACCGTGGTGTCGTTTACCGTGGACCTTCATCAGCAGCTCTACCGCTTCTTGAAGGGGCACCGCCTGATGGTCCAGGTGCAGAGCACCTGGTTCCCCCTCTACGACCGCAACCCACAACGCTTCATTGCCAACATCTTCGATGCCACGCCGGGCGACTTCCGCGCCGCCGAACATCGCATCTGGCGGTCGCCCGGATACCCCTCGCATGTCGAGGTGCCGGTTCTGCCCTGACCACGTCGGCCCGAGGCGCCGAACTCGTCCTGATCTCCGGCTAACCCGGACCCGGCGCGAACGTCCAAGGGTGCAAGGAGACGGCTGCTTCCGCCTCGTGACGAGGGGAGAGCCGTGAGACGAACATGCTCGATAGGATCCGGCGGCTCGGGGACGCGGCGCTCGAGGACCTTCGTTACGCCCTCCGCGGGCTTGGGCGTTCTCCCGGCTTCACCGCGACGGTGGTGACGACTCTCGGCCTCGGGATGGGGGCCAATCTCGCGATGTTCGATGTCGTGGACCGCCTGATGTTCCGTCCCCTGGCCTATCTGAAATCGCCGGGCGAGGTCCATCGCTTCTACCTGCAGTGGCAGAGCCGCGGGGCCACGGTCACGGGAACGTCGGGGCCCTACGCCCGCCTCGTCGATTTCCAGAAATGGACCACGTCCTTCGAGCGTTTCGCGGGCTTCTCCGAACGTGAACTCGCGGTCGGGGTAGGCGAGGCCACCCGTGATCGGCGCATCGCCGCGGTGAGCGCCTCGTACTTCGACTTCTTCGATGCGCGGCCGGCCCTGGGGCGCTTCTTCGTCGCGAGCGAAGACACCACGCCGAAGGGCGCCGATGTGGTGGTGCTGTCGGATGCGTTCTGGAAGTCGGAATTCGGCGGGGCTGACGTTCTCGGCGCCCGCCTGCGGGTCGGCAATATCGACGCGTCGATCATAGGGGTGGCGCCTTCGGGCTTCGACGGCGTCAACGACGCGGTCCCTCCCGTCGCCTATGTGCCGATCACCACCTTCGCCGGGAGCACGGGGACGAACGACGCGATGACCTACTACTCGTCTTACAAGTGGGGTTTCATGCACATCATGGCGCGCCGCAGACCAGGAGTGACGCTCGACGCGGCGACGGCGGACGCGACGCAGGCGTTCCGGCAGAGCTGGGCCGCCGCGGGGCCCGACAACCCGCTCAAGGACGCGGCCGATGTCGCGCGCCCGCGCGTCGTCCTGTCATCCCTCCGGCCGGGGAATGGACCCGATCCCGCCATCGAAACGCGCACCGCCTTCTGGATCCTGATCGTGTCGGCGATCGTGCTGCTCATCGCGGGCGCGAACGTCGCGAACCTGATGCTCGCGCGCACCCTCGATCGCCACCGCGAAACCGCGGTCCGGCTCGCTCTGGGCGTCAGCCGGCAGCGCCTTGTCGTTCAGGGGGTCGTCGAAAACCTCCTGCTCGCGGCGTTCGGCGGCGCGGCCGCTCTCCTCGTGGCTCGCACGGGCGGTGTGCTCGTCCAGGGCGTGCTGATGAGAACGCCGATCTCGTCGACAACGCTGCTCCCCGACCCCCGCGTCCTGATCGCGGCGCTGGGCCTTACGGTCGTCGCCGGCGTCCTTCTGGGGGTCGTGCCCGGAGCGCTCATCGACAAGGGCGACATCTCCCGGACTCTAAGAGGTGGGGCCCGCGCGGGCCGGCCGGCGGATTCGCGCCTGCGCTCCGGCCTTCTGATCGCGCAGGCAGCACTCTCCGTGATCCTGCTCGTGGGCGCCACGCTTTTCGTGCGCAGTCTCGCGGCCGTGAGCACGATGCGGATGGGCTATGACGTCGACCGGGTCCTTCACGTGAGCCGCGTCATTCGCGGCCCCCGGCCGGACGAGGACGCGCTTAAAGCCCTCCACGAAACACTGATGACGACCGCGAGGTCGCTTCCCGGGGTGGAATCGGCCGCCTGGGTGAGCAGCGCGCCCTTCATCAGCACGTCGAACACCGACCTCTTCGTTGAAGGCGTCGAATCCACGCGCGCCCTCGGCACGTTCACCTATCAGGCGACGACGTCCGACTATTTCAAGACCATGGGCACGCGGATCCTGCGCGGACGCGGGATCACGGACGAGGATCGCAAGGACGCGCCGAACGTGGCGGTGGTGAGCGAAAGCATGGCCAGGGTCCTCTGGCCAGGGCGCGATGCTATCGGGCAATGCATGCGCGTCTTCGCCGAGAGCGCGCCCTGCGCCACCGTGGTGGGCGTCGCCGAGGACATGGTCCAGCGCGAGATAGCGGGACCGGAGCGATACCACTACTACATGCCGATCGACCAGTTCACCCGCACCTCGGGCAACGGCATGCTCCTGCGTCTCACGGGCGATCCGGGACGGGAAGCGGAGTCGATCCGGAAGGCCCTGCAGCGGGTGATTCCCGGCGATTCGTACGTGGTGACACGCCCTCTCCGTGGGATCGTCGAGGACGCGACGCGCTCCTGGCGGGTGGGCGCCACGATGTTCACGGCTTTCGGCTTCCTCGCCCTCGCCGTAGCGGCCGTCGGGCTCTACGGCGCGATCAGCTATCGCGTGAACGGGCAGGCGGGGGAGATGGGCGTGCGGGTGGCCTTGGGTGCGCAACGCCGCGACCTGATGCGCCTGATCGTCGGCCACGCGGCGCGGATCGGCGCGAGCGGCGTGGTGGTGGGAAGTGCTGTCGCCCTCGCGGCAAGCCGCTGGATCCAGCCCCTTCTTTTCCGGCAGTCGGCGATCGACCCGATGGTCTACGCCGCGGTTGGGATCGCGATGGTGGCGGTGGCGGTCGCGGCCAGCGCCCTGCCGGCGCTGCGGGCGGCGAAGGCGGATCCGAACACCGTGCTCCGGGCCGAGTAGGCGGACGCAGGCGGAGAGGAAGGCTCCCGAGTCCTCAGTCGGTCCCGGATCTCCGTGAGGATCTCGAAATAGCGCCAGGCCGCCGGCGCGTTCGGCTCCTGGTGATGGTCGGGTCTGAGGACGAGGTCGCCGGTTGAGAGCAGGACTTCCTTCACTCGCGGGTTCTGCTTCACCTTCTCCCAGGTGGCCGCGACGATGAGGCGGTAGTGTTCGCCCGGCGCGGTCGGGCGATATTCCATCCGCCTTCCCTCGAAGGTCACCCAGGTAATGCCCATCCTCGCCATGTTCTCTTCGGCGAGCGTGCCCGCCGCCTTGGCCTCGAACGCCGTCATCTGAGCAACCTCGGCCCGTGTGTGCGCCCATTTGAGGCCCGGGAAAGTCGATCGCGGATCCTTCGCGTCCTCGGGGAACAGCATCATCTGCCAGAAACCTTCGAGGCTCGCGTAGCGCGTCCCGCGAAACGTGAACGGCGTGGGGGCGAAGTTGGACAGGAGTCCGAGTTCGTGCCGCTTGGAGAGAATCACCTCGCCGGGCCCGGCCTCCTGCGGCAGAATCTCCCAGTCGGGCGCGCCCGCACGGGAAACGGGAGCCCACCAGTGAGCCGGGAAACCGGGGTGTGGAGCGCCCGCGTCCTGGGCGGTCGTAAAGCCGAACGCCACGAGGCTCAAGGGCAGCACGAGGTTCATTCGGCCGCGAGTCTAGTCATCTTCGCAGCCTCCCCAAATGCCCCTTTGATGGCTGTGATCGCGCATAAGATCCACGACCATGAAGACCTTCACCGCGCCCGCCCGGCGGGCTCTGCTTGTCCTCTCTTTGTCAGCCGTGGCACCGGGAGCGATCGCGCAGCCGACCCAGCCCTTCGTGCGCGATCCGAAGATCGCGGTCGACGAGGAATACACGAAGAAGATCAAGGAGTACACGACGCTCCCCGTCTTCCTGTCGCCGCTCGTCGACTATCTCCCCGCCTCGAAGAATGTCCCGACGCCGAAGTCGGTGATCGGGGACATCGCGGGCGCGCCCGGCAAGCTGCCCTATGCCGAGGAGGTCTACCAGTACATGCGCCTGCTCGAGAAGGCGAGCCCGCGTGTGAAGGTCTTCAGCATCGGGAAGACCGAAGAGGGGCGGGAGATGATCGCCGTCGCCATTGCCTCGGAGGCGCTCATCGCGAAGCTCGACGAAAACGGCGCGAAGCTCGCGAGCCTCGCCGACCCGCGGACGCTCGGCATGGACGACGCGAAAGCCGAGCCCCTCATCAACACCGCGACGCCCATCTACTACATCACTGGCACCATTCACTCGCCGGAAACGGGTTCGCCCACCGCTCTCATGGAACTGGCCTACCGGCTCGCGGTGGACGATCACGAGTACATCAAGGCGATTCGCAACAACCTGATCACACTCATCACCCCCGTGGTCGAGGTGGATGGTCGCAACAAGATGGTCGACGTCTACAGGTGGCATCTCGCGCATCCGGGTCAGAACTGGCCGGGCCTCGTGTACTGGGGCAAGTACGTGGCCCATGACAACAACCGCGACGCCATGGGCGTCACCTTGAAGCTCACCGAGAACATCATCAACGCCTACATGAAGTGGCATCCGCAGGTCCTTCACGACCTCCACGAGTCGGTGCCGTATCTTTACGACAACACCATCGGCGACGGCCCCTACAACGCTTGGATCGATCCCATCCTCGCGGACGAGTGGCAGATGATCGGCTGGAACAACGTCTCCGAGATGACGAAGTTCGGCATGCCCGGCGTCTTCGCGCACGGCAACTTCGACACCTGGTCGCCGGGCTACCTGATGTTCGTGGCCGCCATGCACAACGGCATCAGCCGCCTCTACGAGACCTTCGGCAACGCCGGCGCCGACACCGTCGAGCGGACGCTCCAGCCGAACGACTACGCGCGCACCTGGTACAAACAGAACCCGCCGCTCGCGAAGGCCATGTGGTCGCAGCGGAACAACAACAACTATCAGCAGACGGGCCTGCTCACGTCGCTCCACTACTTCGCGGCGAACAACCGTCTCTTCCTTCGGAACTTCTACACGAAGAGCAAGCGCGCCATCCTCAAGGCGAAGACCGAAGGTCCGGCGGCCTACGTCCTGCCCGCCGACGACCCGCGCCAGGGCGCGCAGGCCGACCTGCTTCGCACCCTGCAGAAGCAGGGCGTCGAGATCTCGCGCGCGACCGCGGAGTTCACCGTGACCCTTCCCGCGAAGAAGGCCGCGGCGCGCGAAGGCAACGGCGCCGCCGGCGCGGAAGGCAAGGCTCCCGAGCCGCCGAAGCCCACGACCCGCACGTTCCCCGCGGGCTCGTACATCGTCCGCATGGATCAGCCCTACAGCCGCATCGCCGATGCGCTGCTTGATTATCAGTACTGGAGCCCGAACGATCCACAGAAGACGCCCTATGACGACACAGGATGGACGTTCCCCGAGCTCTTCAATGTCCAGGCGACGCGCGTGGTCGACACGAAGGTGCTCGATGCTCCGGTCACCAGGGTCTCCGGCGAAGTTCGGGCCAAGGGCGGCGTCACCGACACGGGCTCCGTCTTCCTGGTGAATCACAACGCGGATATCGCGCTCGCGACGCTTCGCTACAAGTTCAAGGACGGCGCCTTCGAAGCCGCCGAGGAGCCCTTCGAGGCGGCCGGCCGGAAGTTCGCCCGCGGTTCGTTCATCGTGAAGAACGTCGACGCCGCGGCTATCCAAACGGCCGCAGCCGACCTTGGCCTCCAGGTCAGCGCCGTCGCCGCCGCGCCCTCGGTGAAGACGCATCCCGTCCGCGCTCCGCGAGTGGCGATCCTTCACACCTGGGCCACCACGCAGACCGAAGGCTGGTGGCGCCAGGCCTTCGATCTCGCGCAGATTCCCTTCAGCTACATCAGCACCCAGCAGGTGGCCGCAGACGCCAGCCTCAACGCGAAGTACGACGTGATCCTCTTCCCGCCCGTGGGCCGCGGCACGGAAGCGATCGTGAACGGCATGCCCATGTGGGGGAACCCTCTTCCCTGGAAGAGGACCCCCGAGACTCCGAACCTGGGTTCGGAGGATCAGACCGACGACATGCGGCCGGGTCTCGGGTGGACGGGCGTCCAGCACCTTCAGGACTTCGTGCGCAACGGCGGGCTGCTCATCACCACCATGGACACTGCCGAGTTCGCGGCCGGAACCGGCTTCACGCCCGGCCTGTCGGTGGCGGCGAGGCAGCGGTTGAAGATCGTGGGAAGCGTCGTGCGCTCGAAGATGGTGGATGGCGCGAGTCCCATCGCGTACGGCTTCACCGACAACCTCGCCATCTGGTGCGACAACGGTCCGATATTCAACGTGTCGAACATGTTCGGCGGCCGTGGCGGCCGGCGCCTGGGACCGGATGACGGCGGGAATCGCCCCACCGGCCGCGGTCAGGCCGACGACCGCGACACGCCGCAGGGACGGACCGACGTGGAGCCGCCGGTGGATCCGAAGGTCGAAGCCTGGCAGGCGGTGCCCGTGACCGACGAGCAGCTGCGCAACGGGATCAATGTGATACCGCCGGGCGCGCGTCCGCGGGTCATCCTGCGCTACGCCGACAACAAAGATCTCCTGGTCTCGGGTCTCGTGGAGAATGGCTCGGAGATCGCCCAGCATCCGGCGGTGGTGGACGTGCCCCTCGACAAGGGCCACGTCGTCGTGTTCTCGAACAACCCGATCTGGCGCGGCGAGACCAAGGGGAGCTACTTCCTGGTCTTCAACGCCATGATGAATTTCGACCGTCTCGACGCGGGAAGGAAACTCGACCCGCGCTGAGAGCCTGACGTCTCGTCGATCCGCCGATCCGCGCTTCTAGAAGCCGAAGCGCTGGCCGGCGCCCGCGAGCGTCGCCACGCCGAGGATCGCGAAGATCGCGGCCGCGATGCGGTGGACGACCTTGACTGGCATGCGGTGCGCGATCCGGTCGCCGAGGAGTACGGCCGGCACGTTCGCGATCATCATGCCGAGGGTCGTGCCCGCCACCACCGAGAAGAACGAGTGGTACTGCGCGGCGAGCGCCACGGTGGCGATCTGCGTCTTGTCGCCCATCTCCGCCATGAAGAAAGCGACGAGGGTGGTCCCGAAAACGCCGAATCTGGCGATCTTCGCGTCCTTATCGTCGAACTCGTCGGGGATGAGCGTCCACACCGCCATGCCGATGAAGGAAATCCCGAGGACCCAGCGGAGCACCTCGGGACCGAGCAGGGAAGTGATCCACGACCCGAGGGCGCCCGCGAAGCCGTGATTCGCCAGGGTCGCGGCGAGGATCCCGACGATGATCGGGACGGGCTTTCGGAACTTCGCGGCCAGGATGAACGCGAGCAGCTGTGTCTTGTCGCCGATCTCCGCGAGAGCGACGACGCCGGTCGATACCAGGAAGGCTTCCAAGGGTCGCCTAGGCGGACGCCAGGCGGATCGCGCCGAGCGCGGCCACGCGGGCCCCGGTGCGGACCTGGTAGAGGCGGCAGGCCTCGAACATCTCCGGAATGCTGTGCCGGGCCGCGGCATCGCGGGCCGCGTCCCAGTAGCCGGGGAGGCCGAGCGCGCCGCCGCCTACGGCGAGGCGCGAGGGATTCAGAAGGTTGATGACCGCGGCCAGGCCGAGACCGAGGGCGAAGCCGCCTTTGCCAATGGTCTCGAGGATCGAAGCGTCGCCTGCAGCGGCGCGGCGCGCGAGTTCCTCGGAGGACATCCCGACGCTCGCTGCGGTGAACGAACCGCCGGCGAGTTCATCCAGCCGCTTCACCCCGCCGTCGACGAAGATCGGCAGGTAGCCGAGCTCGCCCGCCCATCCGCTGGCTCCCAGCAGGGTCCGTCCTTCCGTCACGAAAGCTGCGCCGATCGCTGTCCCCGCCATGACCACGCCCGCGGTGGCGCCGGGGGAGAGGTCGTGCATCTCCTCCGCGAGGGCGGCCTTCACGTCGTTCGCGACGACGACTCGTGCTCCCAGGTCCGCAAGGGCGTCTTTGGGGCTCCAGCCCGCGAACTTCGGAAGCACGTCGCACGCGGTGATGCGTCCGTCGAGATCGACGAGGCCGGGAACGGCGAGGCCGATGCCCGTGGGAGGGGCTTCGAGGCGGGAGGCGAAGGCACGCAGGCGCTGTTCGAGGGCCGCGGGCTCGAGATCCGGGCCGGTCTCCGATCGTTCCTCGTGCTCCCCGCAAAGAAGCAGAGCCTTCGTGCCGCCGAGGTCGACGCCGATGGTCGGAAGGGCCATGGGCTGTGGACTCTACCCATGTTCGTCGAGTGGCGGTTGACAGGGGAGAGGTTGTCGCTGTAATTTACCGTTAGGTTAATTAACCAGAAGGTGTCTCGCATGCCCGCCGATCCCCTCAGCACAACGTTCGCCGCCCTGGCCGATCCCACGCGACGCGCCATCCTCTCCCGTCTGGCTCTCGGTGAAACCTCGGTCGCCGAGCTCGCGAAGCCCTTCGACATCAGCGCGCCCGCGGTGACCAAGCACCTGAAGGTCCTTCAGCGGGCCGGCCTCATCACCCAGACGCGGCAGGCGCAGTTCCGGCCCTGCCGAATCAACCCGAAGCCGCTTCGCGACGTCGCCCACTGGGTGGAGGACTACCGCCAGATGTGGGAGCAGAGGCTCGATCGGCTGGAAGACTATCTGCAGCAGCTTCAGGCGAAGCAGGGTCGCACAAAGAAATAGAGCCTCGAAGCGAGGCCGTCAAGGAACGAGAACAAGGAGTCCCCATGCCCGCAACCCCTGCCGCCGATCGAGAGATCATCACCGAGCGTCTCATCAATGCCCCTCGCGATCTGGTCTTCTCCGCATGGACCGATCCCGAGCACGTCGCGAAGTGGTGGGGGCCGGACGGCTTCACCAACACCATCCACGAGATGGATGTGCGGCCGGGCGGAGTCTGGCGCTTCGTCATGCACGGCCCGGATGGAACCGACTACCAGAATCTGATCGTCTTCGCGGAGATCGTGAAGCCCGAGCGGATCGTCTACGACCACGTGTCGACGCCGAAGTTCCGCAACACCGTGACGTTCGTCGAAGAAGGCGGAAAGACGCGGGTCACCATGCGCGCCGTCTTCGAGGACAAGGCGGCCTTCGAGATGGCGGTGAAGACGTTCAAGGCGGCCGAAGGCGGGAAGCAGACCCTCGGCCGGCTCGCGAACTTCGTTGAAGGTCCCGGCCCCGCCGCTCCATCCGCGACCGACCAACCGTTCGTGATCACGCGCAGGTTCTCCGCTCCCCGCGCCCTTGTCTTCAAGGCCTGGAGCGACCCCGCTCACTTCTCTCAGTGGTGGGGACCCGCGGGGAGCGTGGTGAAGGTTCTAAGGATGGACTTTCGGCCGGGCGGTGTCGTGCTCTACTCCTGGGCGTACCCAGGCCAGGCGAGCGAGTGGGCTCGGTTCGTGTTCGGGCGGATCGTGCCCGAGCGGAGCATCGAGTTCGTGAACTCGTTCACCAATGAAGCGGGTGAGCCCGTCCGCGCCGGATTCTCGGCGGACTGGCCCATGGAGGTGCGGTATACCGTGACCTTCGAGGAGGAGGGAGACGGAACGATCATGACCCTCCGCGGCGGCGCGGTCAGGCCGAGCGAAGCCGAGCGGGCGATGTTCGCCTCCATCGCGGCCTCGATGGAGGAGGGCTTCGGCGCGACCTTCGCGGCTCTCGAGGCGCATCTGGCGGGAAGGGCCCGCGGTGAGAATGCCGCTCGGCGCAAGATCGTCCTCTTCATGCACGCGAGTCTCGACGGCTTCGTCGCGGGGCCGAGGGGTGAGATGGACTGGATCCACGTCGACGAAGAAATCTT
The DNA here is from genome assembly GCA_019694155.1 of Vicinamibacteria bacterium. Lineage (GTDB taxonomy): Bacteria > Acidobacteriota > Vicinamibacteria > Fen-336 > JAGNNV01 > JAGNNV01. Next base: position 19,215 of record JAIBCN010000056.1, read on the forward strand.
CGAGTACGCGGGCGCGCGCATCAAAGAGGGGGACACCGCGCTCTACGGGCGGGTGACCTGGGAAATGATGGAGGCGTACTGGCCGACCGCGGCGGATCAGCCGAACCCAAGCAAACACGACGTCGAGCATTCGCGCTGGTACAACCGGGTCAACAAGGTCGTGCTCTCTCGAACCATGGAGGGCGTGTCCCGCCCGAACACCCGATTCATCGGGAGCAACCTGGCCGCCGAGATCCAGGCCCTGAAGGCGACGCCCGGAAAGGACATCCTCATCTTCGGCAGCCCCGGCGCCGCGCACTCCCTGATGGCGGAAGACCTGATCGACGGCTACTGGATCTTCGTGAACCCCCTTCTTCTCGGCGCCGGTGTGCGGTTGTTCGACGAGCTGCAGGCAAAGCAGCAACTGCGCCTTCTGGAGAGCCGTCCGCTTGCTTCCGGCGTCGTCTGTCTCCACTACGAGCGGCGGCGTGACTCCTCGATCCCCGGCGTGGGTGTGGCAGACTAGGTTCAACGAGAAGGAGTCCGCTCATGGTCAACACCTCCCGCAGGCAGGCCAGTCGAAAGACGCCTGCGAAACCCCGGTCGAAGAAGAAGCCTGCCGGCGTGTCCGCCCGCGGCGTGGTCGTCCTCGTGGCAACCCGGAAGGGCGCCTGGCTCTATCACGGCGATCCCGCCCGCAAGACGTGGCGCCCGAGTGGACCGCACTTCCTCGGCCACATCGTCCATCACATGGTTCTCGATCCCCGGGACGGGCGCACATTGCTCGCGGCTGCGAAGACCGGGCACCTCGGCCCCACCATCTTCCGCTCGACCGACTTCGGCCGCACCTGGAAGGAAGCCCTGAAGCCGCCCGCATTCGCGAAGCCCCCGGATGGCGCGAGCGTGGCCGCGCGTTCGGTCGATCACACCTTCTGGCTCACCCCCGCCCACGGCAGCGAGCCCAACGTCTGGTATGCGGGCACGTCGCCGCAGGGTCTGTTCCGCTCCGAAGACGGAGGCGTCACATGGGAGCCCTTCTCGATCATCAACGACGACGCGAAGTACCGCGAGTGGATGGGCGCGCAGCAGGACGGCACGCCGGACGGGCCGAAGATGCATTCCATCATCGTCGATCCCCGCGACCCGAAGCATCTCTACTTCGGCATGTCGAGCGGGGGAGTCCATGAGACCAGGGACGGCGGCCGGACCTTTGCGCCTCTCATTGGCGGCATGGAGGTCGTCGAGGGCTTCGACAAGTCGGTCATCACCTATCACGATCCCCACTGCGTGGTGATGTGCCCGAGCAACCCCGACCGCCTCTATCAGCAGAATCACTGCGGCATCTATCGGCTCGATCGCCCCTCGACCACCTGGGAGAGGATCGGCCGGGCCATGCCCGCGAAGATCGGGGATATCGGCTTCCCGATCGTGGCGCATCCCTACGACGCGAGCACCGCCTGGGTGTTCCCGATGGACGGCGCGTCCGTATGGCCGCGGACGTCGCCGGGAGGCCGGCCCGCCGCCTACGTGACCAGGAACGCCGGGAAGAGCTGGAAGCGACTCGACAACGGTCTTCCCGCCAGGGATGCCTGGTGGACGGTGAAGCGTCAGGCCATGGCCTCGGACATGCGCGATCCTGTCGGCCTGTACCTTGGGACCACGAGCGGCCAGGTCTGGATGAGCCGGGACGAAGGGGAGAAGTGGTCCTGTCTCGCGAGCCACCTTCCCGAGATCTACGCCGTCGAAACCGCCCTCCTGCGATGAAGGTCCTGATCCCCAGTCCGCTCCTCTCGTACACGAGGACGAACCGGGTGGAGGCCGAAGGGGCCACCATGGCGGCGTTGCTGCTGGACCTTGATCGACAGTTCCCCGGCCTGCGATTCCGGGTGATCGACGAACAGGACCGCATGCGGCCCCACATGCGTTTCTTCGTGAACGGGAAGCAGGTCTACGACCTCGGCCTTGAACTTCGCCCCGACGATTCGGTTCACATCGTTCAGGCCCTGAGCGGGGGTTAGCCCGAAACAAGAAGGGCGCTCGATCGCTCGAGCGCCCGCCACGACTCCAGCCCGGCGTGCGGCTACTGCCGGGGCTTCGCCTTCCGCGGGTAGTCCTTGGCGCCTTCGAGGGCCCAGGAGATGAAGCTGCGGAGGTCGTCGTTGGCGTTCTTCAGGTCGGGCTTGCGCAGGTACATCATGTGGCCGCTCTCGTACCACGCGAAGCGGTAGCGGTCCTTGAACTCGCCGCCGGGCTGGAGATGGTGGACGGTGTACATGGCGTTGAAGTAGTCGCAGGCCGCGTCGTAGTAGCCGCCGGTCACCATGAGCTTGAGGTAGGGGTTGTCCCGCATCGCGGTGCGGAGCATCTCGCCTACGCTCACGTTGTCGTCCTGCGCCCACGGGCGGACGTTGCCCCAGATGTTGTACTGGATGTCCGGGTTGTACTTGAGCTCGGAGCGGAGGTACTTGTTGATGGCCGCGCCGAAAGGCCCGTTCCAGTCCGCGAGCTCCGGCGAATACTCGGGGCGCTCGCCCGCCGCGTCCTTGTCGATGCCGATGTAGCGGGTATCGAGCCGGCCCACGGTGTAGCGCTGATCGCGGAGCATCTCCTTCCAGTGGCGGGCGAAGTCGATGCGGAGGTTCGCCTGGAGCACGTATTCCTTGCTGAGGCCGGTGAAGCGCGCGATCTTCGCCGCGACGGCGTCGCGCTCGGCGGCGGAGAGCTGATCACCCTTGCCGAGGGCGACGAGCAACTCGTTCATCGCGAAGTTCTCGGCCTCCGCGAGCACCGCCTTGAGGGGCTTGCTCTGAAGGTCGGCGGGAAGCTGCTTGTGGTACCAGGCGGTCGCGGTCTTGGTGGGAATGCCGGTGGCGAAGTTGATCTCGGGACCACGGTCGACATCGAGTTCGGTTGCGGAGACGAGGATCACTCCGTTGATGTACATCTGGAAACGCTGCTGGACGGAGGCCACGAGGCCCGACGCACGGGTGGTGCCGTAGCTCTCGCCGATGATGAACTTGGGCGAGGTCCAGCGGTCCTTCTTGTTCACGTAGGTGAGGATGAAGTCGCCGACCGACTGGATGTCCGCCATCTTGCCGTGGAACTTGTGCAGGTCTTCGCCCTCGACCATGCGGCTGAAGCCGGTGCCGATGGGGTCGAGGTAGACGATGTCGGCCACGTCGAGGATGGATTGGGGATTGTCCTCGATGCCCGCGGGCGGCTTCTGCTGAAACCCGTCGTCGTCATAGGTGACGCGGCGCGGCCCGGTGAAGCCCATGTGCATCCACACCGACGCGGTGCCGGGGCCGCCGTTGAACGAGATGATGAGAGGGCGCTGAGAGACGTCGGTGACGCCGTTCTTCGTGTAGCCCACGTAGAACATCTTCGCCACCACCTTGCCGTCGTCGCGGATGGGAATCCAGCCGGCTTCGGTGGTGTAGGAGACCGTCTTCCCGTTGAACGTCCCCGTGTGCTGGGAGATGGAAGGCTCGGCGGGAAGGAGGTCGGCCTCCTTGCCGGCCTTGGCGCCGCCCGCGGGTGCTGCGGGAGGGGCGCCGGGCCGGGCGCCCTGGGCGAAGGCGGTGGCGGAACCGCTCAAAAAGAGCGCGGCGGCGATAGAGAGCAGAATGCGGCTCGACTTCATGGGCGTTGAGGACTCCTTCTGAGGTGGGAATGCGGTGCCAAGGCCCCGCGCAGGTGCGGCCCCCCGGTCCGGAGCCGTTTCGAAACGTGCAGGTAGCATACTCGCCGCCATGAGGGAGGCCGAGGCTCGATCCGATCGCTGGGTATGGCTGGGCATCGTCCTCGGGCTCGCGCTCGAGGCCGCCTCGCTCTTCTCTTTCGGTTCGTATACGCGAGGTCGTGCGGAGGCCGCATGCTCCGCTTTGGGGGGGCGGGTGGAGCGCCTGGAGAGCGGAGGCCGCTTCGCCCTCGTTCCCGGCCGCGCGTTCTGCGTACAGGCCGACGGCCGGCGAGTCACGGCGGAGCTTTGGGGTGGATGGACCTGGCTGGTTCGCCTGGCCGCGCTCGTCTGGGTGCTCGCGGCGGGGTTTGCTCCTATCGCGTGGCTGGGCCGGCGACATCTCGCGGCACCAGATGAACCGCGGGAGCTTTGACCATCGCGCTCACCTTCGAACCCGGGGCGAGATTCAATTCCCGTAGCGCGGCGCGGGTGATGAAGGCCGCGAGTGCGAAGCCGCAGTCGATGTCGACGCGGACGAGAGCGCCCTCGGCCTGGATGGACGTGACGGAGCCGGCGATTCGATTTCGGGCGCTCGTGGGGGCGGGGCCCGTCTCGAGGATCACCTCGTCGGCGCGGATGCAGGCGAAGACGTCGCTCACTTCGGTTCCCGGGTCCATGGCCATGAGGGTGGTTCCGGACGCGTCCAGGGTCGCGAGGCCCTCGTTGCGGGAGACGATGCGCGCCGGAACCACGGCTTCGACGCCCACCACGCGGGCCGCCTCGATGGACGCGGGTCGCGAGAACACATCGGCGATTGGGCCCTGCTGCAGGACTCGTCCCTCCGCGAGCAGGGCTACGTCATCGCCCAGGGCAAGCGCCTCCGCGCGGTCGTGGGTGACGAGAACCGTGGGCAGCGATACGGCCCTCAGGAAGCGCGCGAGATCGCGGCGCAGCGCCTCGCGGGCCGCGGCATCGAGAGCGGAGAGGGGCTCGTCCAGGAGGAGGACGTCGGGTCTCGCGGCGACGGCGCGTGCCAGGGCCACGCGCTGCTTCTGACCCCCGGACAACTCGTGGGGAAACCGCGCGGCGAGGTCGGCGATGCCCATGAGGATCAGCATCTTGGGCACGCGGGTAGGCCGATCCGGCGCCGGCACCCCGAAGCCCGCGTTGTCGAGGACGTTCAGGTGAGGGAAGAGCGCCGGTTCCTGCGTCACGTAACCGACCCGGCGCTTCTGGGGCGGGACATTCGTCCTCGCTGCGCCGTCGAACCAGGTGGCGGCTCCGAAATCGATCCGCCCGCGGTCGGGACGATCGAGGCCGGCGATCATCCGCAGCAGCGTGGTCTTGCCCGAACCCGAGGGCCCGTAAAGGACGGTGATGCCCGCGGTCTTCAGATCGAGTTCGAAGCGCAGCGACGGCCCGCCGGGAAACGCTTTCCAGACGTCGATCATCGGCGCCTCGCTCCTTGAAGGACGAGGCCGCCAAGCAGGTGGGAAGTGGCGGCGAGAATCACGAGCGCCAGGCCCACGAGCACCGCGGACGTGCGGAAAGCGGAGGCATAGTCGAGGGCCTGCACGCTGTCGTAGATGGCGATCGACGCGGTGCGGGTGACCCCCGGAATGTTGCCTCCCACCATCAGGACCACGCCGAACTCGCCGAGGGTATGAGCGAAGCTCAGGATCACGCCCGCCAGCACCCCGCGCCGCGAGAGGGGCAGGATCACGCGGAAGAACGTGCCGAGGGAGGAAGCACCCAGGCAGAAGGCCGCTTCGCGCAGGCGGATGTCGACGCCCGCGAAGGCGGTGGCGAAGGGCTGGACCGCGAAGGGCAGGCTGTAGAGGATGGAGGCGAGCAGCAGGCCCTCGAACGTGAACACCAGAGTATGGCCCGTCATCTGTTCGATGGTCCGCCCGAGCGGCGAGCGCGGGCCGAGGGCCAGCAGGACGCAGAAGCCGAGGACGGTGGGAGGCAGCACCAGAGGCAGCGCCACCACGGGTTCGACGAGCGCTCGAAGCCGTGACCGGGTGAAAGCGAGCCAGTAGCCGAGGGGAACGCCGAGGATGAGCAGGCAGAAGGACGTCGCCGATGCGAGAAGGAGGCTGACGCGAAGGGCCTGGAGGTCCACCTCGGCCTATCTGCTCGGAAGGCCGAAGCCGTACCGGCTCAGCACCGCTCTCCCCGCATCCCCGGTGAGGTACGCCTGGAATGCACGGGCCGTCTCGAGGGCGGGGGTTCTCTTGAGAACGACGCCCGCCTGATCGAGGGGCGGGTGGGTATCGGCGGGGATCTCCGCGAAGGCGAGGCGCGAGGCTCCCGATCTGACCAGGGACAGCGCGACGATTCCGGCTTGAGCGGCGCCCGCGTCCACGAACTGCGCGGCCTGCGACACGCTGTCACCGAGAACGAGTTTCGCGGCCACGAGGTCGCGGATGCGCCAGGTCTGCAAGGCGGCTTCCGCCGCGCGTCCATACGGCGCGTGCGCCGGATTGGCGATGGCGATCCTTCGAATGGCCGGGCTCTTCAGAAGCTCGCTGAAACCCTTCGGGTCGAGGCCCGAGTCCTTGCTGACCACGAGGGCCAGGCGGCCAACCGCGTAGGGGAAGGGAGACTCCGAGAGGCCCTCGGCGGCCAGGCGGCGCGCGTACTCGGAGTCAGCGGAAAGAAAGACGTCGAAGGGCGCTCCTTCGCGGATCTGCGCGAAGAAATTCCCGGAAGATCCGTAGGCGGCTTCCACGCGCGCCGTGGGATTCGCGGCGCGAAAGCCAACGAGGATCTCATCGAGGGCGAAGCGCAGATCGGACGCCGCGGCGATCCGCAGGGGCGCAGAGACGCGGGCCGTGGCGGCCGGCCCGGGGGGCTGGGCCACGAGGAGAACGAGCAGAAGGAAGAGTCTCATGCGCGGCGTAAGTCTCGCAGATGTGACCGGCGCGCCTCGTGCGCCTATCATCGCCTCCTCCCCGGCTTCTGCCGGGGCGGCCATGGCGAACCAGACCCCGTCGCCGACGTCGATCCGCGGTCTCAGCGAAGCGGAAGCGCAGGCGAGACTCGCCGCCGAAGGCTTCAACGAACTGCCGAGGGCGGACCGACGGACGCCCTTCCGGATCGTAGCCGAGGTTCTGCGCGAGCCCATGCTCGCCCTGCTCCTCGTGGCGGGCGGGGTGTACTTCCTCCTCGGCGACCTTCGCGAGGCGCTGATCCTCATCGCCTTCGCGAGCCTGTCCGTCGCCATCACCGTGGTGCAGGAGTCTCGGACCGAGAGAGTGCTCGAAGCTCTCCGCGACCTCACGAGTCCGAGGGCCCTCGTCATCCGCGACGGCGAGGAGCGGCGCATCGCCGGACGGGAAGTCGTGCGCGGCGACTTCATCGTCCTGGCCGAAGGGGATCGCGTGCCGGCCGACGCCCGGATCGTCCAGGGCCACGACATCCAGGCGGACGAATCGCTGCTCACCGGCGAATCGGTGCCCGTGCGCAAGGTGGCGGGAGCCGCGAGCCCCGCGCGGGCTCCGCGCCCCGGCGGCGACGATCAACCCTTCGTGTACTCGGGCTCGCTTCTGGTGCGGGGCAGAGGTATCGCCGAGGTGACCGCCATCGGAGCGGCAAGCGAGATCGGCAGGATCGGACAGAGCCTCAGGGCCGTCGACCTCGAGCCGCCTCGGCTCCAAGCCCAGACCCGGCGCATGGTGCGGGTGTTCGGGATGGTGGGAGGAGGCGTGAGCCTGCTCGCGGTCTTCCTCTACGGCGCCCTTCGCGGCGGCTGGCTCGACGCTGTCCTCGCGGGTATCGCGCTTGGCATGTCGATGCTGCCCGAGGAATTTCCCGTGGTCCTAACCGTCTTCATGGCCATGGGTGCGTGGCGCATCTCCCAGGCCAGGGTCCTGACCCGGCGGGCCGCGGCCATCGAGACCCTGGGCTCGGCGACCGTGCTTTGCACGGACAAGACGGGCACCCTCACTCAGAACCGCATGACCATCGCCGAGCTTCGACTGATGAGCGGCCACATCTTCCGTCCGTCCGAGACGGCCGCTCCCGCCATGCCCGAACGGTTCCACGCCCTCGCGGAGTTCGGCGTCCTGAGCAGCGCGCGGCAACCGACGGACCCGATGGAGAAGGCCTTTCACGCTCTGCGGACGGAGCGCCTGCCCCATCTGAATCACGGCGCCGACTGGACGCTCGCGAAGGAGTACGGGTTGCGAAACGACCTGCTCGCCATGACTCACGTCTGGACGCGACCGGGGGCCGAGCGGGTGATAGCCGCCAAGGGGGCGCCGGAAGCGGTGGCGGAGCTGTGTCACCTGCAAGGCGCACAACGCGCGGCCCTGAACGAAGCGGTCGACGAGGTGGCGGCGAAGGGCATGCGCGTGCTGGCGGTGGCCCGGGGATCCCTCAAGGGAACGGCGCTGCCCGAATCGCAGCACGACTTCGACTTCGAGCTTCTCGGCCTCGTGGGCCTCGCCGATCCCCTGAGGCCGGGCGTCCCGGGCGCGGTGGCGGCGTGCCGGTCCGCGGGCATCAAGGTGGTCATGATCACGGGCGACTATCCGGCGACGGCGAGGGCCATCGCGTCGGAGGCCGGCCTCGAGGTCCGGGACATCCTCTCCGGCGACGAAATCGCCGTCCTGGGCGACGCGGACATGGCGGCGCGGGTCCTCACAGTGTCGGTCTTCGCGCGCACGATGCCGGAGCAGAAGCTGCGCATCGTCGGAGCCCTGAAGGCGAACGGGGAGATCGTGGCCATGACCGGCGACGGGGTCAACGACGCACCTTCGCTCAAGGCCGCCCACATCGGAATCGCCATGGGAGGCCGCGGCACCGACGTGGCGCGCGAGGCCTCTTCGATCGTCCTGCTCGATGACGACTTCGGTTCGATCGTCAAAGCGGTGCAGCTCGGACGGCGCATCTACGACAACCTGAAGAAGGCCATGGGCTTCATCTTCGCGGTGCACGTCCCCATCGCAGGTCTCGCGCTCCTGCCCCTGTCTTTCGGCCTGCCCATTCTCTTCGGCCCTGTGCATATCGCCCTTCTGGAGATGGTCATCGATCCCGTGTGCTCTCTCGTGTTCGAGGCGGAACGCGACGAGGAGGACATCATGCGGCGAAAGCCCCGCGATCCGGGCGCACCCATGTTCGGCGCCTCGCTCATCGTCTGGAGTCTGCTTCAGGGAGTGGCAGCCTTCGTTCTGGTCGCGGGCATCTACGTCACGGCCCTGAATCACGGCATGCCGGCGGCGGAAGTGCGCGCCCTGACCTTCTTCTCCCTTGTGCTGAACATCGTCGCGCTCATCTTCGTAAACCGGTCCTTCTCCGCCTCGGTCGTGGCGGCGGTGGCGCGCCCCAACCGCGCTCTGCTGATCGTCCTGCTGGCGGTGGCTTTCATGCTGTCGATCACTCTGGTGTGGCCGTGGGCCACGTCTCTCCTTCGCTTCGGGCCGCTGCACCCAAACGACCTGGCCGCTTCCCTGGGCGCAGGAGCGCTGCTGCTGCTGGGGCTCGAAGCCGCCAAGCCGCTCTGGCGAAGGTTCCACGGGGCCTGAGAGGGTTATCGTCGGGCATGATCACCGCCCTCCTCCTCGCCGGAGCCCTCGCCTCCGGAGACGAAGGCGTCCGCGCCGCCCGCGAGGAGTTCAATGCGGCCATCGCGCGCCGCGATGCCGTCGCCATCGGCCGGCTCCTGGCCCCCGGCTACCACATCGTCACGGGGCGGAGCGATCAATCGCACGGCGCCCGCGTCGAGGCCGAGAGATGGGCCGCGCGCTTCGCTTCCGACCCCGCGGTCGCGTATCGAAGGAGTCCCCGCGAGGTCCGGGTGAACGAGGCGTGGGGCCTCGCCGAGGAGACGGGCGACTGGACGGGGAGCTTCACTTCCGGATCGAGCCGCGGCCGGGCCGCCGGCGTCTATGCCGCCAAGTGGCAGCGGGCGCTCGACGGGCGATGGCTGATCCAAAGCGAAGTGTTCACTACGATGTCCTGTGAGGGGCCGGCCGCCGCCTGCCCGCCCCCGGATCCGATCGAAGAAGTCAAAGCGGGGAGCGCCGGGCGGCTCGCTCACCCCGCGCAGAAGCTGAAGATCACCGTTCTTTCCACGATGCTCACGAGCGGCCAGGGCGTCGGCGAGTGGGGCTTCGCCGCTCTCGTCGAAGCCGACGGAAAGCGCTGGCTGATCGACACGGGCGCGCGCGCGGAAACCGTCCTGAGAAACGCGACCGAACTGGGCATCGAGCTCTCCGACATCACCGATGTCGTCCTGACCCACAATCATGCGGACCACACAGGAGGCCTGCTCACTCTTCGGCGCGAACTGGCCGTGCGCAATCCGAAGGCGCTGTCGAGAGCGCACGTGGGAGCGGGGATCTTCGAGCCCCGGCTCCAGCCGGACGGCAAGGACGCGAATGGGCTGAGGCCCCTCGTGGCCGCCTACGAAGCCTCGGGTGGGGTCTTCGTCGTGCACGACGGGGCGGAAGAACTCTCGCCCGGCGTTTGGTTCACGGGCCCCGTGCCCCGCGTGCATTCCGAGCGCAACTGGAGCGGCTCGCTCAAGGTGCGGACGGGCGGCGGTCTTGCCGAGGACACGGTGGCGGAGGATTCGGCGATCGTGATCGAGACGGGACAGGGTCTCGTGATCGTCACCGGATGCGGCCATGCGGGCATCGTGAACATCGTCGATCACGCCCGGAAGACGGTGGGCGGCGCTTCCGTGCACGCGGTGATCGGCGGCCTCCATCTCTTCCCGGCCAGCGACGAGCAACTGGCCTGGACGGCCGCGCGGCTGCGGGAAGCGGGCCTCGTCCATCTTCTGGGCGCTCATTGCACGGGCATCGAGGCGGTGTTCCGCCTGCGCGATCTCGCGAACCTCTCCAGGCGCACCGCGGTGGTGGCGGCGGTGGGAGCTTCTTTCACTCTCGGCCCGGGGATCGATCCGCTCGCTCTCGCGCGTTGAGGCCCGCGCGCGATCGGTCGACTATGGTTCCGCCCGAATGATCCGCCGCCCGTGGGCCCGCGCCCTCTTCCTCCGACTCGCCGCGTTGTCGATCGGGGCGATCCTCGCCTTCGCCGTGGCGGAAACCGGAGCAAGGCTTCTGGAGAGCCGCCGGGCGCGGGAGAGGCCGGGTTCGCCGCGCCTCGCCCTGTTCGATCCCAATCCGCACGGCACGGGCTCGTACCGGCTGAAGCCGAACCTCCGCCTCACCGCGGAAGTGGAGGGGCGGACCGTGGCGGTGGAGACCAACTCCCACGGCATGCGCTGGCGGGAAACCGCGGTCGAGAAACCGAAGGGAACCAGGCGAATCGCCATCCTCGGCGACTCCTTCGCGTTCGGCTGCTGGTCGAGCACGATGGAGAAGAGCTTCGCGGGCGTCATGGAGCAGGGCCTCGGGCCCGGTGTCGAGGTCCTGAACTTCGGCGTCGGGGGTTATGGATTCGAGGACGAACTGCTCCTGTTGCGGGAGGAAGTCCTGAAGTTCGCGCCCGACGAGATCGTGATCGCGAGCTTCAATGGCAACGACATCCGCGACTCGTTCCTCGACACCACGCGCTACGTGGTGAGAGACGGCGCCGCCGAACTCGCGGACGACGCGCTCGAAGCCCGGGTGCCTGCGCCCTATCGCACGGCCGCCTACGTGAATCCCCAGCCCGTGCCGCCCCCAGGACTGCTTGGGATCTTGTGGCATTCGGCCCTCGCGCGCCTCGTCCTCCGCGCCACCGACCGCGATCCTCCGTATCTCAACTACGAGGTGTCGCGGCGGTTCACGTCCTACTCGTTCTGGTCTCAGTCCCCCTACCCCGACGTGGCCCGCCAGGCGGTCGACCACTCGCTCGGCCTGCTCGATGAGATGCGCCGCCTCGCCGAGGAGCGCGGACCCCGGCTCTCGCTCGTCGCCATCCCTACCGCCGAACAGGTTTACGCGATCCACCCTGCCGGTCCCGGCTTCGACATCTCCCTGCCCCAGGCGTATCTCGGCAAGTGGGCGGGGGAGAGGAGCGTCCCTTTTCTCGACCTCCTGCCCGTCCTTCGCGAGGCGGCGAGGGCGAGCGGCCGAAGGCCCTACCTGCGCTTCGACGTCCATTTCAACGACCTCGGACACCGGATCGCGGGAGAAGCGATGGCGAGCTGGGCGCGGTCGCGCCCCGCGCCCCGCTAGGGTCCGCGCGCGGCCTCGCCGGGATCAGCAGGCGCGGGCGCGTCCGAGGAGCACGCCGCGCTCACGCGTGTTGCGGGTGAGGGCAGCCGCCCGCTCGAACTCGGCTCGCGCCTCGTCGCGGCGGCCGAGCTTCTCGAGCAGGTCGCCTCTCACCGCGGGCACGAGGTGATAGCCGCGAAGCTGCGGCTCGTCCACCAGCGCGTCCACGAGCGAAAGCCCCGCGGCCGGCCCTTCCGCCATTCCCAGGGCCACCGCGCGATTCAGCTCGACCACGGGCGACGGCGCGACCGCGGAGAGCGCTCCATAAAGCGCCGCGATGCGCGGCCAGTCGGTGTCGCTCGCCTCGCGCGCGCGCGCGTGGCAGGCGGCGATGGCGGCTTGAAGGGCATAAGGGCCGAGCGCGCCTCCCAGCTGCTCCGCGCGGTCGAGGGCGGCGAGGCCGCGGTGAATGAGGAGAGGATCCCAGCGGGCCCGGTTCTGATCGAGCAGCAGGATGGGCTCGCCCGAAGGGCCGGTGCGCGCGCGGGCGCGGGAGGCCTGGATCTCCATGAGAGCCACGAGGCCGTGGACCTCGGGTTCCCCGGGAGCGAGTCCGGCGAGGATCCGTCCGAGGCGCAGGGCCTCTTCGCACAACGCGGGGCGCATCCAGTCAGCTCCCGCGGTCGCCGAATAGCCCTCGTTGAAGATGAGGTAGATCACCTCGAGCACGGAGGCGAGGCGCGGGGCGAGTTCGGGCCCGCGCGGGACCTCGAAGGGGACCCGCGCCTCGCCGAGCGTCTTCTTGGCGCGAACGATGCGCTGGGCGATCGTGGATTCAGGGGTCAGAAACGCGCGGGCGATCTCGTCGGTGGTCAGGCCGCCGAGCAGCCGCAGGGTGAGAGCGACCCGCGCGTCGGCCAACAGAACGGGATGGCACGAGGTGAAGATCAGCCGGAGCAGATCGTCGCCCACATGGTCGTCCGCCGCCGATTCCATGTCTTGAGCCGCGGTTTCCTGGAGCGCCTCGAGCTCGCGGGCGATCTCGGCGTGCTTTCGGTCCAGCATCTTCGCCCGGCGGAGGTGATCGAGGGCCCGCCGTTTGGCCGCGGTCATGAGCCAGGCGCCGGGATTGTCGGGGATTCCCGTCTCGGGCCATCGCTCCAGGGCGAGAACGAGCGCGTCCTGGGCGAGCTCCTCGGCCCGGCCCACGTCGCGCACGATCCGCGCGAGGCCGCCGATGATCTTCGCGGATTCCATCCGCCACAAAGCGTCGATGGTGCGGTGAATGTCCGGCCCGGTCATGGGCCGGACATTCTAGGAGGCCTGGCGTTCCGAGATCTCCTTCAGACTCGCGAGACCCTTCTCGAAGTCCTTGCCCACCATGCTGTCCATGCTCATGAACAGCCCCATGACCTTCATGGGAAAGGCCTGGGGCCCGGTCATGGCCCATTCGACGCGGGTGGAGGGCCCCTCGGGGACGAGAGTGAACTCGGCCTGGTTGTGGGCCTCGAAGGGCTTGAGGAAGTCGAGCTGGATCACGAGGCGCGAGGGAGGGACCGACTCGCGGACCTCCATCCGGCCCGATCCCACTTTCGGGTTGCCTTCCCACGCGTAGGCCGCGCCCTTGCCGCTCGGAGCGCCGCTGTGAGTTCGCTTGAGGCCCGGATCGAGCTTCTCCCAGGGCGACCACTCGGCCCAGCGGTGAAAGTCGTCGAGGTGCTGAAAGATCCTCTCGGGCGGCGCGTTCATCACCGCCTGTCGCTGCACCCGGAAGGTGTCGGGGCGCGAGGCGGCGGCGATGAGAACAACGACGAGCAGAAGCACGAACGCGGCAAGAACGGTCAGAAGCATGGCTGTCTCTCCTGGAGGTAGGGAAATGGAAAGGCGTGTGGTCAGGCGGGAGGAGGCGTTTCACTCAAGGGTCTTATATCGAGCTCGACTTCGGGGAAGAGGCTGCCGAAGCGGGTCGTCCACTCGATGATGTCCGCCATGGTGTCGAAACGAAGCATCGAGAAACCCGCGATGAGTTCCTTCGATTCCGCGAAGGGCCCGTCGAGGGTCGTGCGCCGGCCGGACGCGAACTTGAGCCGTACGGAGCGAGCGCTGGGCTCGAGGGACTCCATCGAAATGAGCGCGTCCTTGGCGGCCATCTCCGCCTTGAGGGCGGCGAGCGCCCTCAGAGTCTTCGGCGATGATGGGGACCCGGCCTCGGACGCCTGGTCTCCCTTGTGCAGAATCAGGAAGCGCGTGGGCATGTCCCCCGGAGGTTTCGGGCAAAGGCCCAGATCCCAGGGTTCGCAGACCGGACCGACCTCGATCTCGACGTCGCGATCGAGAGCCTGACCGAGCCGCCTCGCCCACTCGATCGCTTCGTCCATCGAGCGGGCCTTGATGAGAGCGAAGCCCGAGAGGAGCTGATCGGAGCCGCCGAAGGGCCCGTGGGTCAGGGTGTGGGCGCCGTTCGCGAAGTGGAGGCGGATCCGGTGACGGCTCGCTTTGAGGCCCTCGCCCCCGAGGAAGACGCCGGCCGCGACACCTTCCTCGATCAGCCGTCCGATTCCCTCGATCAGCGCCGGAGGCGGCGGAAGGCCGGCCTCGTCGTTGGCGCTGGAGCGGTGCATGGCCATGAATCGCATGAGCGCTGCTCTACCTCTTCGCCCGCCCGAACAGGGCCATCACGATGGAACCGAGGGCCCAGCCCACGAGCGTGCCGAGCGTGGTCCCGATGAGGATGTGGGACAGGGCGTGAGCCAGGGGACTCGCGTCCCTCGCGAAGGGGGGCCTGAACTCAACGACGTCATAGATGTTCGGCATGCCCATCACGGCGAGGGCGATTCCGATCGCCGCGATGCCGTTCGCGATAAGCCCCTGGTTGAAGATGAGGGGGATCAGGTGACGGTAGCTGCCGAAGCCGCTCGGCCTCACGCGCACGCCGTAGTACACGATGCCCGCGAATCCAACCGCGGTCATCGAGGCGAACCTGACCACCGAGTCGGGCTGGCCGGTGATCGACAGGACCAGGCGCAGAAGGCCGACCACCGTGAGCGCGATCAGGAACGGAATCTGGAAGCGGATGTACTCCGAGTAGGGCTTGCCGAACATGTCTTCTCCTCGGTTCTGTTATTTCTTCGCCTGGGCCTGCCGGCGGGCGGTCTCCGCGCGGAGACGCTCTTCCTGCTCGCGCAGCTCCGGGGTGAGCGCGGCTCCGAAGTCCTCCGGATCGAAGACGCGCCGGATCTCGATCTCCGAATCGACGGGCATCGGGTTGGGGCACCGCTTCACCCACTCGATCGCTTCCTCCATCGACTTCACCTGCCAGAGCCAGAAGCCGGAGACCAGTTCCTTGGTTTCGGAGAAGGGACCGTCGACAACGGTCCGCGTCTTGCCCGAGAAGCGGACGCGCGCGCCCTTCGAACTCGGGTGCAGTCCCTCGCCCGCGAGCATGATCCCCGCTTTCACGAGTTCTTCGTTGAATCTGCCCATCTCGGCGAACATCTCCTCGCCCGGCATCTCGCCGGCTTCGCTCTGTTTGGTGGCCTTGACCAGTACCATCACTCGCATGTCTCTTACCTCTGAAGTGCTTGCTTTGAGAGCGTTTGGCCCCCGATCGGGATTGACCGGCCGGGCCTGCTCTATCCACACGACGAAGCAGGGGGCCGCGGATCGACATGGGCGGCGGAAAATTTCCACGAAGTATTTCACGGCCGGAGCCGAAGCCCTCGCGGCATAGAATCGTTTTTCTCCAAGGACCCTCGAGACAAGCGACGTGAATCACCCCATCGCGCCGCGCCTGAACGCCGCCCTCGCCCCCCTGACCACGTTCGGCATCGGTGGGCCGGCGGACCTCCTGGTCGATGCCGCCTGCCCCGAGGACGTGATCGCCGTGTGCGGCCGCTTCCGGGCGGAAGGAACGCCCGTGACGTTCCTGGGCGGGGGATCGAACGTCCTCGTGTCGGATAGGGGCGTGCGCGGCGCCGTCGTGAGACTGCACGGCGGACGCATCTCGCTTCAGGGGCCGGACGTGGTGCGCGTGGATGCGGGCGTCACCGTGAACGGCTTCGTGCGCTGGTGCATCGCCCACGGCCTCGGCGGTTTCGAAGCCTGGGCGGGCACGCCGGGGACGCTTGGAGGGGCGGTCTACGGAAACGCGCACTTTCAGGGCCGGCTCCTGTCGGAGGTGGTGACTCGGGCCGGCCTTCTGAGCCGATCGGGCGAGTTGCTCGAGGAGCCCGTGGAACGGCTCGGCTTCGCCTATGACGTGAGCCGTCTGCAGACGACGGGGGAGGCCCTTTTGTGGGTGGAGATCCGCGTCCATCAAGACGACCCCGCGGTCCTGCGACGGACGGCGAAGGAGTCGCTGACCTTCCGGAAGCGCACCCAGCCTCTCGCGCAACCAAGCGCCGGATGCATCTTCCAGAACCCCGAGGCCGAGCGGCCTCTCCTTCCCGAGGGCGTGCCGTGCTCGGCGGGCGCGCTCATCGACCGCGTGGGCCTCAAGGGCGAGCGCCGCGGGGGAGCGCGGATCTCGCCGGTGCACGCGAACTTCTTCGTCAATGAAGGCGGGGCCACGGCGCGGGATGTGTCGGGCCTGATCGACGAGGCGCGGCGGCGGGTGAGAGAAACGTTCGGCATCGGGCTGCGCGAGGAGATCGTGAGGCTCGGGGATTTTTCGGGGACATAAAGAGAGTGAAGCGATGACAACACTGGTGGTGACGGGCGGCAAGCCGCTCAACGGCCGCGTGCGCGTGGGCGGGAACAAGAACGCCGCACTGCCCGTGATCGCCGCCTGCCTGCTCACGGACGAAGAGTGCGTCCTGGAGAACGTGCCGCGCATCCGCGACGTCGAGGTGATGGGGGAGCTGCTGCGCCAGCTCGGGGCGAGTGTCGCCTGGGAAGGCGCTTCGACCCTGCGTATCCGCGCCGAGACCATCTCCTCCACCGAGCCCCGGGCCGACCTCGTGGCGAGACTGCGCGGTTCGGTTCTCCTCCTCGGTCCGCTGCTCGCGCGCAAGGGAGAGGCCATCCTGGGCGCGCCCGGCGGCGACTTCCCGTCGCGGCGGAACCTGAACCAGCACCACGCGGCGCTCCGCGCCCTGGGCGCCCGGCCCCGCGAGGCGGGCGGGTTCGAATCGCCCGAGGGGCTCAAAGCGGCGTCCTTCTACATGCTGGAGGCTTCGGTCACCGCGACGGAGACCGCTCTCCTCGCGGCCGCCCTCGCGCGGGGCACCACACAGATCCGCCACGCGGCCTGCGAGCCCCACGTGAGCGAGCTCGCGCGGTTTCTCTCCAAGATGGGAGCGGACGTGTCGGGCATCGGCTCGCCGACCCTGAGCATCACCGGGGTGACGAAGCTCCGCGGCATCACCCACCGGATCTCCGGCGACTTCGTGGAAGCGGGGAGCTTCGCAGTGGTGGGGGCGATGACCCGCGGCCACGTCCTCGTCCAGGGCGCCTCGGAGATCGACCTCGAACCCGTGGTGGCCGTGCTCCGGCAGTTCGGCCTCAACTGCAGGACGAACGGCGACGAACTCGAGGTGCGGCCGAGCCAGTTGCGCGCCGCGCATCGCGTGACCACCGGGCTCTGGCCCGGCTTCCCGAGCGACATGGTGAGCCTCGTGACCGTGCTCGCCACCCAGGCCTCGGGGGCCACCCTGATCCACGACTGGCTCTACGAGCTGCGGCTCTTCGCGCTCGACCAGCTCTCCGGCATGGGCGCCGACCTTTTCTTGTGCGACCCGCATCGCATCCTCATCAACGGGCCGCGCATGCTCAAGGGACGCTCGCTCGACAGCCGCGACATCCGCTCGGGCATGGCCCTCATCGCCGCCGCTCTGGCAGCGGACGGGGTGAGCCGGATCGCGCCTCTGGAGACGGTGGAGCGGGGCTACGAGGGCCTCGTCGAGCGCCTGAAGTCTCTCGGCGCCTCCGTTGAAACCGAGGCCTGAACGGACGCGCAACCTCCTCGGTGCCGGGCAGCGAACTTCGATAGAGTACCCAGCCGAACCATGCCACGACTGATCGCCGCACCCACGCAGATCGAAGCCGCCGGACAGCCTCCGAAGATCATCCGCGAATACATCGGCCGGGTGAACTCCGGGACCTCGGCGGCGAGCGTCGCTCATATGAAGTCTCCTTCCGGCTGGAGCGAGCCGAAGCAGACCCCTCAGTTCGACGAGTACACCGTCGTCCTCGCGGGGATGCTTCGGGTGGAGCACGAGGGCGGGACCATCGACGTGAACGCGGGCCAGGCGGTCATCGCGGAGCGCGGCGAGTGGGTGCGGTACTCCTCACCCGGGAAGGACGGCGCCGAGTACATCGCGGTCTGCCTTCCCGCGTTCAGCCCGGACACCGTTCATCGCCACTCCTGATCGCCCGAAAGAGTCACGAGCGCCCGCTTCGATGTTGAACGCTCGACTCGCCCTGCTCCTCGCCGCGGCGGGCGCGTTCGTGCCCGGTCCCGCGGGCGCCGCGGACGAAGTGGTGGTGCTGTCGGGCGGCGGCGGCCACAAGACGGTGGTCCTCGTGATCGACGGTCCCAAGGGCCCGGAGATCGCCCTCGAGGAGGCGGCGAAGGGCCTCGATGTGTCCTTCTCGCGGCAGGGCCGCGACGCCAAGGTGACGCTCAAGTCGGGAGGGCGTGAGGTCACTCTCGAAAACGGCAAGAGCCTGTTCAGCGTGGGCGGGCAGCTGAAGGCGATGGCGGCGCCGGTTCGGGTCGTGGGTGAGCGGACCTACGTCTCGCCCCCGTCGGCGGCGACCGTGCTCGGAGCGGCGCTGGGCCAGCCCGCCGCGTACCGTGCGGCCTATCGGGCCCTGGTGATCGGCGCCTACGAAGCGCCCAGGCTCAGGATCACCAACGTGGTCAACGCCGCCACCATCGAAAGCACGGTCGAACTGAGCAAGCCCGTTCCCTACGACGTGCGCAAGGAACCGAACCGCGTGGTGGTCACCTTCCAGGCCGACGTCATGGAAACGGACTTCATCGCCGAAGCCCTGCCCGGGCGGATCGTGGGTTCGGTCCGGTTCGAGAGAGCGACCCCGCCGCGCCTGATCTTCGATCTCGGCGAGCGGTTCGCTTCGGTGAAGACCTCCGAGCGCGACTCGCAGCACGTGGGCCTCGTCTTCGACGTGTCGCCCACCGCGGGAGCGACGCCCGCGGCTGGCGGTGCGGCGGCGACGCCTCTGCCCCGACCCTCGGTGGCGCCGGTAACCGGCTTCCGCAGGCCCATCGTCCTCGTGATCGATCCCGGCCATGGCGGCGAAGACGGCGGCGCCCAGGGCCCGGGAGGGCGCTTCGAGAAGGACCTGACCCTGGCCCTGGCGAGGCGCCTGCGCGCAGCGGCCGTGGATTCGCTCTCGATTCAGGCCTTTCTCACCCGCGACGGAGACACCGAGGTGCCCCTCGACGAACGGGCGGCCATCGCGAACAACTTCAACGCCGACATCTTCATCTCCCTGCACGCGAACGGCTCGCGCTTCGCCTCGGCCGCGGGCACCGAGGTGTTCTTCCTCTCCTACACGGCCGCCGACGATGAGGCCCGCCGGGTGGCCATGCAGGAAGGCGCGATCCTGGAGAAGGCGCCCACGAACGACAAGGACGTGGGCCTCATCCTCTGGGACATGGCCCAGGCCGCCCAGCTGGACGCCTCGTCGAAGCTCGCGGGTAACCTGTACGGCGAGATCGCGCAGGCCGCCCTGTCGCGGTCCCGCGGCGTCAAGCAGGCGCCCTTCCGCGTCCTCGTCGGCGCCACCATGCCCGCGGCCCTCGTCGAGGTCGGCTTCATCACCAATCCCGAGGAGGAGAAACTCCTCTTCTCCGAGGCGCACCAGGTGCGGCTCGTCAACGCGCTCGTCCAGGGCCTCGGCCGCTTCATCGCCGCCCTCCGCGCCAATCCGTGAGAGTTCGCCGCATCGTGGCCGACTCCCAGACGCCGCCGCCTCGCGGTTTCCCGCGATGGGCCTGGTGGACTCTCTTCCTCGCCACGTTCACCTTCGTCGTCCCTTTGACATCGCCCTGGTGGTCGACCGTCCTGCGCGGTGAGATCCCGGGCGCCGAAGAGGAGGGCGACGCTCCCGCCTCCGGCGCCGCCGCGGGCTCCACGCCGGAGCCGGTGGTCCCGGGTTCCATGCTCAAGGTGGTGCTCCACACCCGCCTTGCCGGAAAGCCCGGGCTCGGCACGCTCGAGAGGGAAGTGCCCTATGTGCGGGGCGTGATTCCGCAGATCCGCGCCGCGGTCTCCGAACTCGCGGTCGCGTCGGCGGAGGCCGCGGCACTCCTCCCCGCGGGCACCCGCGTGCTCGACGTGGCCTACACCCAGGGCGGCACCGTGTACATCGACTTCTCTCCCGAACTCGATACCGGCCGAGGCCTGGGGACGGAAGAAGAGACGATCCTCATCCAGGGCATCGTCAACACCATCACGGACAACTTCACCGCGGTTCGCCGCGTGGTGATCCTCGTCGACGGCAAAATCCCGACGCCCCTCCACTTCGACCTCAGCCGGCCGCTCCGGCGCGAGGAGCCGTTCTTCGAGTCCGCCGAGGACGCCGAACCCCAGGCGAGCCCATCCGTCGCTCCCACGCTGCCCCCCGGCCCCGCCGCCGCCGCGCCTTCATCGGCTCCGCCCGCAAAACCCGTCGCCACTCCGGCGCCAGCAAAGCCCCCATCCTCTTCAACACAAGGACAAGACCCGCTGTCATGAACCGGTCCACATCCGACAAGGCCGCCCGCTTCACCGAATCCGTCATTCGCGAGATGACCCGTCTCGCCAACGCCCATGGCGCGGTGAACCTCTCCCAGGGCTTTCCCGACTTCGCCGCCCCCGAGGAACTGAAGGAAGCGGCCATGCACGCGATCGCCGCGAACATCAACCAGTACGCTGTGACCTGGGGCGCCCCCAACCTGCGCCGGGCCATCGCGGAAAAGTTCGAGCGCTGCTATGGCATCCCCGTCGACGCGGACAAGGAGGTCACGGTGTGCTGCGGCGGCACCGAGGCCATGGTCGCGTCCATGATGGCGCTCCTCAACCCGGGCGACGAGGTGGTGACCTTCGAGCCCTTCTACGAGAACTACGGGCCGGACGCGATTCTCGCGGGGGCGGTGCCGAAGTTCGTCACCCTGCGCACACCCGACTGGTCGTTCGATCCCGGCGAACTCCGCGCGGCCTTCTCCCACAAGACCCGGGCGATCATCATGAACTCGCCGCACAACCCGACCGGCAAGGTCTTCACGCGCGAGGAGCTGAACCTGATCGCCGCGCTGTGCCAGGAGTTCGACGTAGTCGCGGTGACGGACGAGATCTACGAGCACATCCTCTACGACGGCCACGAGCACATCCCGATGGCGACCCTGCCCGGCATGAAGGACCGGACCATCACCATCAACAGCATGAGCAAGACCTACAGCGTCACCGGGTGGCGGGTGGGCTGGACCATCGCGCCCGAGTGGATCACAGGAGCGATCCGCAAGGTTCATGACTTCCTGACCGTGGGCGCGGCCGCCCCGCTGCAGGACGCGGGCGCTATCGCCCTCGCCCTGCCGCACTCGTACTACGTCGACCTCGCCGCCAAGTACACCGAACGCCGCACCCGCATGCTCGGCATCCTCGACGCCTGCGGCTTCACCGTCTACAAGCCGGGCGGCGCGTACTACACGATCGTCGACACCCGCCCCCTCGGCTGGTCGCACGACGTCGAGTTCGCGAAGTACCTCGTCAAGGAGATCGGGGTGGCCGTGGTTCCGGGCTCGTCGTTCTATCAGGACCCGGAGAAGGGGCGAACGCAGATCCGCTTCGCGTTCTCGAAGAAGATGGATACCTTCGACGAAGCCGAGCGCCGCCTCTCCAAACTCCGCCCGAAGCAGTAAACAAGAGACGCCCCCCACGCGCCGCCCCCTACGCGCCCGCCCCTACCAAGCCCGTTGGACCTCTCGTCATTGCGAGGGCCCCGTCCGTTTCGTACCGGCCCGAAGCAACCCCACCCCCGCGAGAGTCCGTTGACACCTCGCGAACGACCTCCCGCACGACCCTCACGCCCGGCGCGTGAGAGGTGGGCGTGGACGTGAGCGTGACACGTGCGCCTCGGCCCGCGCCGTTCCGCCGCTCCGTGCCGGCCACCTACCGGCCCGCTCGGACCGACCCGGCCCCGTCATTGCGAGGGCCCCGTCCGTCTCGCGGGGCCCGAAGCAATCCCACGGCCGCCCTGCTCAAGGCCCAAGCACCTGCTTGCCCCGAAATACCGTTTGTCTCGTGCGGCCAAAAGGAGTGTAATCCTCACGTGGATGGAAACTCGCCTGGACACCTGAGCCCACCTTGGCTGCTCCGCACTCGCTACCCTAAGAGAACTAGAGAGCGAATCTATTCCATTCGCTCGACTCGATCGGCGGGGCGACAAGGCGTGACGACCCAGCACCTTGAGACCGCGCCTTCAAGGTCGCGTTGCCGACTTAGGTCGCGGGACCCGCGACCTACTCCGGGCTACGTAGTGCTACCTAATCAGTGTTCTACGAACGCTCCGAGTCAAGGTTGAACTGCTCCGGTGACTAAAGGGGCGTTCGCGGTATTGCTCGGCTGGCTCGGCGCAGCGAGCGTACCTGCGCCGATGACTCCACAAGGCCCCGCTGCGGAAGAGCCCGCCGTGGTCGCGGCAGTCGCACCCGCCTATCCCGACGTAGCTTGGCAAGCCCGTGTCACTGGTCGATACGCGGTGGAGGTTGTTGTGGCGCCTTCCGGCGCTCCAATGAGAGTGGAAGCGAAGGACACGCCGCGTATCCTGCGAGACGCGATCGAGCGTGCAGCGTTGGCCTGGCGCTTTGCCTCATCTGCGGTTCCGGAGCGTCGAGTGGCCTTGGTGTTCACCTTCACGCTCGTGCAGGCAACCAGCGAGTCGGACATTCAAGCAGTGATCTTCAATCCTCCGTTCGCGGTAGAAGTCCGCAGAAGGATGCCAGTGCCAAGCATCAATAGGGATCCGAAGTCCGAGATCAAGAAAGGTCCCGGAAAGGGGCCCGCGTCGCAGAACAATGCGTTGGAACGGACGAGGCGAGAAGGAGTGCCCGCTTCGCGGGCAGGCGTTCTTAGCTCGCCTCGCCGCTCAACGCAGTGTTATGCGGGCGAAGCATGAGCCGCGCCGCGAGGTGGATCATCGCTCTGTGCGTGTTCAGCACGGGAGTTGCTCTTCTGTACCCGGCCTTCATCCACTATTGGGCAGCCGGCGGGCCACCTACTCCAGAGCCAGCCAAGACGTGGCACGCGAGCATGGGCAACATCTTTGTGGCGGCGGCGCTAGCATGTTGGGCCATGGCTGGATGGGGCCTCTGGATCACTCGGAGCAGGCGAAGCAATGAACGTCGGTAGTAAGCCCCATGGCCGCAGAACGCCGGCAGGATGGTGCAGCTTGGAACCCTGCCTGTGATTGATGCTTTGTTGGAGGCTTTGGGCTCAGCCTGGGACTTCGTGCTTGAGCGCCTTTGGCGAGCCGATCACGGTGGGAAAAGCCTTGAAGGGGAGCCGAAACCGGACTCCGATGGGAAGCCCAAAGATGCAGCCGCATAACAATGCGTTGAAGCGGACGAGCAGCCGCCTTTCGTTGCCTGCTCGCCGCTTAACGCAGTGTTGTACGGGCGCTGGGATGATCACCGAAGGGGACGCTATTCAACCGGACCGTTGGCTGGAGACATTTCTCGGATGACTCTGCTTGCATTTGTCACCCTCGGGCGCAACGGAGGCCCGGTGGACGCCCAAAGACTCGCGACGTCACTGCGTGAACGTTGGCGTCTGAAGGTCGACATGCGGGAAGGAGAACAGCAGGGCGATCCGGGCGTTCTGGTCTTCGACCTCATGGGGTCCATGGCTACAGTAAGCCACATGCCAGGGCCGATTCCTTGGTCGGACCTGGCCGGACCGGCCGCT
Organism: Vicinamibacteria bacterium; assembly: GCA_019694155.1. Taxonomy (GTDB): domain Bacteria; phylum Acidobacteriota; class Vicinamibacteria; order Fen-336; family JAGNNV01; genus JAGNNV01. The sequence goes on from JAIBCN010000056.1 coordinate 42,899, forward strand.
GCGGCCTGGCATTGGAAGGAGGCTACCGAGGTATTGGAGGCTCACAAGAGCCACCTGCTCGTGGGCCTGCTCCGTGATGACGGCTTACCGCCGCTCAAGCGGGCAATCATGCTCACGCTCCTTACGGCGAGCGTCATCGAGTGCGCATCTGACTGTACCGGTGTGTATTGGGGTAGCGGAACGGCGGTGACCCCTGCGGAGCGATTCGCGAGATCAGCGCAGCTGATGACGCCGGAGGAGTTGCCCCTGTTCTCGTGGATAGAGTTTCGCGTCTTCCAAGGGGAGGAGCCTGAAACCTGGTGCGTATTTACCACGGGCATGAAGGCGCTCGGGCACCTCGAAATCGAGGTACGCGATTCACGAGTGGGTGCCTCGGAGCTTGTCGATCGTGTCTATGGCATCGCGCACTATTTGACTCAGGCCGGGCCAGTTCTAAAGGACGGCGACACCGTCGGTGATAGCGACGAAGAGCGGATCCGTGTCCGGCACACTCCTTCTGCGTGGGACCGTGAGGGACCTGTGCTTAGGTTGGAAGTGTGAGCGGACGACTCATTGAGCGGGGTGGGTCGTGGGCGCCGTACAACAAAGGGTTGGAACGGACAAGGCGAGTTGGTGTGCCCGCTTCGCGGGCAGTCGTTAGAGTCTCGCCTTGCCGCTCAACCCAGTGTTCTGCGGGCGTCGAGGTTCCGGCGAATCGTGTCTAGGCCCGTCCGATTGGCCTTCACAAATCTCGCGGCGGCGGTGGTTCTCAGTTGCGGAGAAGTGCCTCCTCCGGCGCCGGCTACGAAGGGGCCACCACTTGCTTGCACAGACCCGGCTCCACCGCCCGTGCCCATATTGAGTCGCCCCACCGATCCCTCTGATTGCCTGAGCCTCGCGAACCGCGAGGGCGGCGTGAGTGTTGTACTTGGGATCACCCGTGGTGGGAGAGCCAAGTCCGTAGCCGTTCTTATCGATCTCTGCCTGTCTCCCGATGGCAAGGTGCCTCCGCAGGTGACGCTCTCGGAAGGGGAGAAGGCCTGCATCCTTGAACGTGTTGCCACTTGGCGTTTCGCGGCTTTCGACACCTGCGCTTCGCAATCCGCGAACCTGACTATCCCTGGGACGCGATTTCCCTGTGGGGCTCGGTAGGATGCGTCGGGGAATGGTGTCCAACATCCAGCCGCAGAACAAAGAATTGGAGCGGACGAGGTCTACGCAGACGGCCGAGGGCCCTCGCCGCTCAATTCAGTGTTAGCCGGATATTCGAGGAGCTAGGCGTCGTTGAAGCTCTTTCCAAGCTGCGGCGAAAACCTCCCGCGCCCAGGGTGCTGCGATTGGCCGGTCCCTCTCTCTGACGCGTTGGCAATGGCCGGACTCATCGTGGTGTTCACGGCGCTCGGAATCGCATTCCGTCGGAGCAACCGTGCCTGGCTTGTGCGGCTTGGGAGCTGTTTCCTGGGCCTGGCGGCTCTCGAACTGATCACCTTGAACCACGCGGGGCGGAACTGGGGGATCTTCCAGTGTGTTGGTGAACGGGCTGAGTACTATGATCGGGACTTCGTTTCCATGGTATGCATCGTCATGGGGATCGCCGCCGCAAGAGCAGCACACATGTTGGGGCGAAGGGGTTGAACCTCCAACCGGCTAACAAGGGCTTGCACCAGACAAAGGCCGCGAGGTGTGCCCCCGCAGCCGTACTCTCGCGGGGGCAGTCGTTGAAGGCGGCCTTTGCAGGTGAAGCCCGGTGTTATCCCGGCCTGATGGCATGAAGCTACGGCAGAGAATAGGCGCCCTCGTTCTTGGGGTGGTCGTCGTGTTCGGCGGCTGGCTCGTCAAGGACAACTGGTGGCCCTCGGGCTCAGACAATGTGAATCGAGTCACGGACGGTACGCCGCTGAAGGCGATAATCGTTTGCACAATGGAGAACGAAGTCTTGTGGCGCATCGTCGCGCCGGCAAACACCTCTCTGCTTGGTGCGATCGCCTATGGCTCCGTCCCACCAGGTTTCCTGCAAGAAGTACCACCTGGGGGAATGCCGCCTCGAGACTTTCTGCCAGAGGAAACTCTCCAAGTGCGCAATCTGAGCGCTACCGAGGAGATGGGAATCACAGGAGTTGCCACAGGTGTGCGCAAGCTTCGCTCCGTAGCTCAGTGGGGTGGCAGGCGTCGCCCGGCGCCCCTAGATTGCCGACCGGAGGACTCCTAGTCGTGAGGCCTCGGAAGCGGCGGGATAACAATGCGTTGGAACGGACAAGGCGAGGTGGTGCGCCCGCTTCGCGGGCAGTCGTTGGAGTCTCGCCTTGCCGCTCAACGCAGTGTTGTACAGGCAATTGTGCACGCGAGGCGTTGGCAGCGGCGGTGCAAGAGTTCCAATGAAGGGGGCTACCGAGACAGACTTTCGGAGTCGAATGCCAGGAGCGGGCAAGGCGTTCGTGTTGGTAACGACTGGGGCTGTCCCCCTTGCCGAAGAAGCAAAGGTCGCACACAGCGCGCTGGCGAATGCCATCGATAGGGTAGGCGGGTATCTGCTTGAAGACGGCGTCCCTGGTGCGCTGCCGACTGGCTTCGCAGACCTGATGCAGCGGCGCGAGGCCGGGGCGCTTTGGGAGCAGGCGTGCCCAGTGCCAAGGGGACGAGCACGGTCGAGGCAATTCATGAAGTTGCCCGTCAGCATGATGGTTTACCAAGGCTTTCCATGCTGGTTTGCTGGCGGAAGGTCATACACTCTGGATCTCTTCAACCCCGGCAACGAGCTTGGGCTTTCGAGCGGGGGTGGAGAGCGAGCGTGGGCGGTGGTCGTCTGGCCTCATACGCAGGGTGGGTTTTCGGCGGTCCGCGAGGAGAGGCGAATGGTCATCTCCGCGCCGGATCCTCTTTCTGAGAAAGTGGTTCAGCCAGCCCCCGAGGATCCGCCAAGACGCGGAGGCCTGGGCCTCTTCGCGGACCTTGTGGGGGCGGTTGCGACCGCTATCGATGCCGACTTTGGCCTAGCTGGAACAGGCTTGGCTCAACTCGCGATTCAGTCACGGGCCGAACCAGGGTCCGTTGGCGCGCTCAGCGACTGGGTACTGCCATTCATGCTTCTTCGGCGAGAGCGTGAGCTACCAGGGGTGCGTCTACTCGCGGCCGATAAGGACGTTGAAATGACGAACAGCGAGGGATGGTGGCAAGTTGTTTGGGAGTCTGAGAAGCACCGCCTGATTTGGGCAGCGCTCCGGCACCGGCAAGAAGGATTTCCGGACGGCGCGCCAACCGCCATAACGGCATTAGCCCGGAGCCTAGGCCGGAGGTCGTTCCTAGCCTGAATTGTAGAGAGGTGACGAACACACGGGGTGTGACCAGAGAAGGCTGGCGCGGCGTTCCGGAGCGATGGAAACAGGAGAGTGCATTGGGACCTCGCCGCTCCAGCCGGTTGGGCGAGTCCCTCGCGCCGCTATTTGCGAGGATGCAGATGGCGAAATCCTGCTCCTGTTTTGCGATGCGGCATGGGGTTCCCTTGCGTGCGTGACGCAGAAGTCGGTTCAACACGCGAAAGCCCGCGTGGCGCGGATGTACCCGGGCTCCTCGAAGCACTGGCGAAATGCCAGAGTGACCAAAGCCCGTGCGGCGCAGTATCTTCAGCCTGTGTGGGCAAGACACCGCTGCCTTTTCTGCCTCAGGACGCCTCTTGAGCACGAGGCCTCGGTGTTCAGCAAAGGGCGCGGCCGAATCTGTGGAACGTGCGTGGCAGAATTCGCTCAGGATCTGAGCGAGGCGTCGTGAACAATCGGCGGCTGTACAACAACGGGTTGCAACCGACAAGGTCCGCAAGGAGTGGCCCCTCCGCCTTCCGCTCGTGGGGCCAGTCGTTGAGGGCGGCCCTTGCGGCTGAACCCGGGTGTTGGGCAGCCGATCGGTGTGGGTCGAGTATGCGCACCGTCGCCTGGAAGGCGGCGGCCTACCTAGCTCTCTGGGCGACGCTCTACTCCGAGGCACGAGCCCACGAGTTGGCGTCGATGGGCGCGGGCGCCCTTGTTTCGACCACTCAGGCATCAACGCCGAGAGCGCCAACCACTCCCACTCCCTGCTCGGCCGAAACGCTGAAGATCGCGAGCGACGCAGCGAAGGCAATCAGTGCCGCTGCATTTGGCAAGGTGGACAAAGCTGCTGAGCCACTTTGGAAGATCGGACGCTGTGCGTATCCGGCCCTCCCCGCGCTGTTCCTCGCAACTCGCCGGGAACAGGCCTTGGAGGATGTCTGGACTATGAGAGAGGGGCGCGGCATCGACGCAGGGGGGGCAACTCTCGGTGTTCTGCGGCAGTCAGGTGAACTTGGGCTCCCCGCTATGCGTGTTGCGCTCTCGAGGGGCGGAGCGCTCGAGCAACTCATCGTCCTTGAATTCATCTCGGACGGCAGGCAGGACCTCGCGGCATCGCTGCTGCCGGAGCTGACAAGCGTTGCTACCACGACCATCGTCGCATCGGCGGAGGGCCGCGACGACTTGAACCAGCGAGGCCTGGCCGCGGAATTGCTCGGGGCTGCAGGTGCGCGAGGCATTCCGTTCTTGATTCAAGTCCTAAAGGTGCGCACGAGCGCCGACGGCAGGGAGAGTGCCATGGTTGCCTTGGCTGGGCTTGGGCCACTAGCCGCGGAAGCCGTTCCCGCCCTAATAGAGGAACTGGATTATGAGGTTCATCGGGTCGACCCTCGGGCCGAGCCAATTGCCGTGCAGACATACGCATGGGCCCTTGGGGCGATTGGCCCGTCGGCGAGGGCTGCTCTCCCCGCCCTCTACGACGCGCTGAAGCTGAGCGATGAAAGCCTTTTTCAGCAGGGCGTCAAGGATGCCATTTCAAAGATCGAGGGCCGCACGGCGCCTTTTCCCTCTCCAAAGCCGATCGAGGCTGGCGGGGCGGCCATTCGCAATCGATGGAGTTGACCGGGTTGAAAGCATGAGCGCGCTGCGATGGAGGCGGCAGTGACAGCGGAGCCTCTCCGAGTGGAGGGTTCATTCGGGGCTAGGTTTGTAGCCGAGGCCCAGCGTTTGGGAGTGCCGCTCTCAGCCGCGCAGGCCGAGCGCTTGAGTAGGGGCACAAAGGGGCAGATCATGCTGGCGGTGGAGAAGAAGCTCCCGTCGCTCAACCCAGAGATCCTGCGTTTGCTCAGTCGGCGTGGCCCAGAGGCACTCGCCAGGGAGCTATCGAGTCGGAGCAGGACCGAGGGTGGACTCCTGGCAACCGCCGGAGAGGTGGTTGACGTTGCGTATGCGGTAGACATTTTGGGGGCGGTTTTGTAGGGGCTCGATGCGTCGTGAACAACAACCGGCTGCACAACAAGGAATTGGAGCGGACGTGGTCCTCGCAGACGGACTGGGGCCCACGCCGCTCAATTCAGTGTTAGAACCACGCAGCCCCGATCGCCGCGTTCGATAAGGACAATCTGCTAGGCCGCTGATGAACTTTCTGTTCTTACTCTTCCCGGCCGTCGCCCAAACAGTCATCTACGGGTCGTACGTCGAGGGGCCCATCCCGCAGGGGCTGATCCTTGTGGGCTGCCTCTTGCCTTTCTACGTGCCGTCCACTCTTCACTTTTGCAGAGTTCCACTTTTTGCACATGAGAGGCATCACCGAATATGGCTCTTCAGCATGATCTGGTTCGGAATCCTCGCTGTTGGGGCAGAACTTCTCCTCGCCTTCGGAAGCCCCAAGACGACCGTGCATGGCCCAGTAGCCCTTCGAATGGTCATGCACTCGGGATGGTATGGATTTGTTCAGCTGGCCCGAAGCTATCGGGACTGGGACTCCGAGTGGCGGCGTCTAACAATGCAGTGAACCTGACGAAGTCCTCCCAGACGGACCGTGGCGTTCGCAGGTTATGAGCAGTTTCGACGGGCCTGCGACGGGCGGAAGCCTACGCCCGTGCCGGGCAGTCTGCGGAGGCGACGCCTCAATCAGAATGGAATGGACCGCGTGTCGGGCGCTGAGGTTGGTTTTGCCCTCGTTGGCTGAAGTTGCCAAACTCAGAACGGAGCTGGACGGAGTCGCTGTCACCTTGGATCGACAGAAACCCGATAGGGCGGGATTGCGCTCAAGAGGACAGGAGGCCTTCCATCGAGTGGCGAGTGTCCGCGCACGGGGCGTAGAACAACCCGACGCAACCGACGAGGGTGCTCGGGATGCGTCCGGCCTTCGGCGGACGCATCATTCATTAGGGCCCCTCGCGGCTGATCGCGAGTGTCCTACGGGCTTGGCGGCGGCCTGAAGGGTCAGCATGGGTATCGGATTTGTCCTGTTGATCTGGATCGCTCTGTTCAGCTGCGCGGGCGTTCCAGTGGCCGGGGCCCTGGCGTGGTGGAGTTGGCGCAATAGTCGCCACGGTGCGCTACCTTGGAAGGCGCGGGCTCTCGTCGCCGGTGCTCTGCCGTATGCGCTCATCGCGGTCGGGCTTGCCTGGTTCATTGGTTACGCCATCATCGCAGGGTCACTTGGCATGGATCCCGGGCTCGGCGACAGCTGGTCTGTTCCCCTGACGAATGGCTACTTCTTCTGCATGATCGACGTGCCCGACAAGGGCTATCTCATGAAGGATGGCTGCAGCGGCTCTCCACCGGTTGACGGCATCACACGGCTTGCCCAGTGCGGCAACTTCGTGACTGGCTCCAACGGCTCGGCCACTTTTCTCTTCGACACCGCCCGCGATGTCCTGGTCGCGAACCCCAGCCAGGCGGTGATCGACAAGGAGTGCGGCCCTTCGATACAGTTGCAAGCCGCTAACGAGTTCTATGGAGCGCGCCGGTCCGGCTGGCTGGATCTCGGTGCCCTCGCGGTGCTCCTTGGCTTGGTGACCTCAATTTCCGTCTTCTGGCACGGGCGCTTCATCCGTGAGCGTAAGGTTGTGGCATGAGCCAGGCTTGGGTGGACTGACATGAGGCGCATCGGCCGATGAACATCTGGGGCTCGGATGGCTTTGTGGCCAATCACTTGAGCCTGCTCGTGCTTTGCGTCGCCTTGTCCGGGAGCTCAATCGTCGTCTATCTGAGACGGCGGGCTCTCCGGTGGGAGGAGGAAGGCCTTTGCCCTCGTTGTGGTTCAACCATGACTGAAGACCCGTCGGCGGAGGGGGGGCAAGTCTGTGCGAGATGCTCTTCAGCGGAGAGGACCGGAGCGATCGTGGTGTTCTGGCTCCTCCTGGCGGGCTCTCTGGCCATGGGGATGCTCCTGGTCGGCATCGTTGTGGACAGGGCGTCGGATAGCCGCCCAACCTCGTGGGGCGCCCTGATTCCATTTGTCGTGGTGGAGCTTTACCTGGTTCAAGGCACGGTTGCGGCTTACGGCTCGGGCCAGGTAAGCGCGAGGAAGAGAGGGAGGCGGCCCGACCGGCCCGCATTTCCAATGGCCACATGACGCCGAGGCCTCGGAGGACCCAGACAGCCGACCACGCCTCTGGCGCGCCATTTCTGCGCCGGGTCGTCGGTGTACCTGAGAAGTTCGAGGAGGGCCGATACCCCTTCACTATCCGCGCTTTCTCGCGGGGCATAGACCTCACGTTCCCAACCAACGTCACCTTCTTCGTTGGGGAGAACGGCAGCGGCAAGTCGACGCTCAACGCCCCGGGACGATTCTTCAAGCATCTCTTCGAGGATGAAACTGGCGTTGATCCTGGCGCGGGCGATCCGGACCCGGCCGGCGGTCTGAAGTGAGCCGGCGAGACGTCGCGTCCCATCAAACGACTCACATCCCGTTCGTTGCCACGGGGGCCTATCCCGTGCGCACGGGCAATCGGGTCCGCCCGCTCGTCGATGGCGAGCCCGCATTCCGCCGTGTGTGCGCGGCCATCGACCAGGCCCAGGCGCGGGTGTGGGTCGCCGTCACGTTTCTGTGGGCCGACTTTCAGATGCCCGACGGGCGCGGTTCGTTCTTCGAGGTGCTCACGCGGGCGCGCCGCCGTGGACTGGACGTCCGGGTGATCTTCTGGCGGCCGGACGAGGCGAGCGCGGAACTGCGGACCAACGCGTTTTGGGGGTCTCCTGAGCACAGGGCGCTACTGAAGCAAGAGGCGTCTGACGTCAGCATTCGCTGGGACCGCGCCCAGGCTGGGTTCTGTCAACACCAGAAGTTCTGGGTCCTGGACGCCGGGCTGGACGCGGGCTGTGCCTTCGTGGGCGGCATCAATCTCAATCCGCATTCGGTGGTCGCACCCGGACACCGTGGGGCGGAGCAGAATCACGACATCTACGTCGAGGTCAGCGGGCCGGCGGTGACCGACATCCACCACAACTTCGTGCAACGCTGGAACGAGGCCAGCGAACGGCAGGAGACGGATGGCAGGTGGGGGCCTGATGCTGATCGCGATCTCGGCTTTCCGACCGAAGTCGCGGCGGCCCGCGGGTCGGCGGTTGTCCAGCTTCAGCGGACGATCCAGGCCGGGCGCTACACCGACACTCACCCCGTTCCCGGCGGGGCGCCGTTCGCGATCGCCGGGGGAGAGTTCTCGAATCGCGACCAGTACATCCAGGCGATCCGCGCGGCGCGCGAGTGCATCTATCTCGAGAACCAGGCGATCAGTGTTCAACCCATCCTGGATGAACTCGTCGGCGCGATCGGGCGCGGGGTGGCGGTTGTCCTGGTGGCGCCGCCGACCGCGAGCAGCACCGACCAGCCTGCGGATGGACGTACGGGGCTCTTCCGTGACGAACGACGCGCGCTGGCGCGTTCGCCGCTTTTCACCCTGGCGGGACTGGCCGGGCTCGATCTCAATGGCTCACGGCAGCCCGTGCATGTGCATTCCAAGCTCATGATCGTCGATGATGTCTGGGCGACGGTGGGCTCCTGCAACCTCCATCGATATTCGATGGATGGCAACAGTGAACTCAACGTCGCCTTCACCGATGCGATGGCCGTGCGTTCATTGCGGTGCGAGCTTCTGGCCGAGCATCTCGGGCGGGACACGTCCACGCTCGATGGCGGCTCGGCGCTCCGCGTGTTTCGCGCCGTGGCTCAGGAGAACGCGGCTCGTCGGGACCGTGGAGATTCCAATTGGGAGGGCCTGGCCCACGCCCTGGACCCTCTTCAGTACTGGCCGCTCTGACCCTCTCGCTCCGCGAAGAGAGGCGGCCGCTTCGTGTGCCACGGCGTCTCTCGCTCGAAGGCGAGGCCGGCGTCGAGGAGGGTCGCTTCATCGTCGAGGCGGCCGGTCAGCATGATGTTCTGCGGCATCTCGATCCCTGCCTCTGACTTCACGAAGCCGGCGGGCAGGACGAGGGCGGGGTGGCCGGTGAGGTTCGTCATGTTGACGCTGTCCGACGATGGAGGAGCGAGGAAGGCGTCGATGCGTTCGAATAGCTGCTCGAGCGCTCCGATCATCAGCGTGCGCACGCGCTGCGCGCGAATGTAGTCCACCGCGGGTATGAAGCGCGAGGCGCGGAGCTGGCTCGAGCGGTCGTTCGGGCCCTGGCCTTCGAGCTCGTCCACGGCGCCGCTGCGGGTGATCTCATCGAACATGGCGCCGGCTTCCGCGTTGTGGATGGCGTACAGCGCGGCGGCGGGGAACGGAGGCAGGGTGACGGGGACGATCTCGAATCCCAGCTTTCGATAGACCTCGACCGCGGCCTCGAACACGGGCCGGGTGAGGGCGAAGGCGGCGCGCTCCTTCTCGCTTGCCGTTGAAGGAACGTCGAACAGTTCGGACTCCACGACTCCGATGCGGAGCCGCCTGGCATTCCGTGCGCCTGACGGCGTCCAGGCGAAGGGGGTTGCCGTGACGCTGCCATCGAGACCGTCGGGCCCGTGAATGGCCTGCAGCACCGCCCCGCTGTCCTCCACCGACCGGGCGATCACGCCGGCTTTGTCAAGAGTCCAGCGAAGGGTCATCACGCCGTGCCGGCTGACGCGGCCGTAGGTCGGGCGCAGGCCCACGACGCCGCAGGTGCTCGCGGGGGAGACGATCGAGCCGCCCGTTTCAGTGCCGAGGGCGAAAGGCACCAGGCCCGCCGCCACCGCGGCGGCCGGGCCCGCCGAGGAGCCGCTCGCGCCCGTGGTTGGGTCCCAGGGGTTCTTCGTCTTCCGTCCCTTGATGCCCTCGGCCGTGCCGGAAAGCGGCCGCCCGTTCTGGAACTGCGCTTCGCCCGACCACGCATCGCCGATGGCGAGTTCGCCGGTCGAGAGCTTGGCGGTGAGGCAGGCGCCCGCGGCCTTGAGCCTGCCGATCGCGGTCGCGTCCGTAGTGGGAATGGGGCGATTGCGGTACGGCCGGGCGCCCCACAGGGTGCGGATGCCCGCCGAGTCGAAGAGGTCCTTGGCCCCATAGGGGATTCCGTGGAGGGGGCCTTTCGCGCTTCCCGCGCGTCGTTCCGCGTCCGCGCGCTTCGCCTCGGTGAGAGAGCGTTCGTCCGCCAGGGTCACCACGCAGGAGAGCGCCGCATCGTGGCGCTGGAGGCGATCCAGAGAGAGCTTCACCAGATCCTCGCTCGAAAGCGCGCCCGAATCGAGCCAGGCGCGCAGGGTGGAGACCGAGGCGAAGGCGATGTCGAGGCCGGCCTTCGGCGGGGCCGGTTTTGCCGCCAGGTTCGGCCCACGAGACGCGGGCGGGGTGTTGGTTTTCGGTAGGGCCCGCGCCGGCCGCGTCCGCCGAGGGTTGAAGGAGAACGCCGGCTCGACCCCGGTGGGGACATCGATGCCCCTCAAGGTCTCGATGTGCGTGCGGTATCGGGTGACGAGCGGGGCCGCCTTGGAGAGCGCCTCGTCCGTCTGCCGCATTCCGGCCACGGTCTGCGCGGTGCGCAGGGTCGGGACGTCGATGCCCGTGGCGGCCGCGGGGGGTGCCTGGGGTGCGGGAGACGGTGCTTCAGGTGCGGCGGCGAGGGCGGGTGCGGCGAGCGCGGCGACTCCGGCTCCAATGAACCCGCGTCTCGACGCGCGCTTCGTATCCATGCTCTTCTTCATCGATTTCCCCCGGTGCCGCGCGTCCTTCGAGGACCGCAGCGTCGAATTGTGGCATCCTGCGCGCGCAGAAACCATGCTCGTCTTCGACATCGACGCGGTGCGCCGGGCCCTCGAGGCCATGGACTCGAGCTGGAAGGAGTTCATGCGGGTGGAGACGATGTCGGCCGGCGTCTACCGGCTCAAGGCGGGGGAGCTCGATCGTCAGAAGCCGCACACCGAGGACGAGATCTATTTCGTCACGAAGGGCCGCGCGAAGTTCGCGGCCGGCGAGAACGTCCAGGACGTGAGCGCGGGCAGCATCATCTACGTCGAGGCGGGGCGCGACCATCGCTTCATCGAGATAGCGGAGGACCTGGAGGCGCTCGTGATCTTCACCCCGGCCGAAGGTTCGGCGGCGGCGGCGCCCTCGCGGTAGTCTGCCTTCATGGCTGACGACAAGAAAATCACCCGGACCCCGGAAGAGTGGGCGAAGCTGCTCACGCCCCAGCAGTATCACGTGGCCCGGGAGAAGGGCACCGAGCGCGCCTTCACCGGCGCTTACTGGGACAATCACGACAAGGGCATGTATCGCTGCATCGGGTGCGGCGCGCCGCTCTTCGACGCGAACGACAAGTTCGATTCAGGCACGGGATGGCCGAGCTTCACGAAGCCGGTGGAGACCGCCAGCGTGGAGACCGAGACGGACCGGAAGTTCATGATGACGCGAACCGAGGTCCACTGCGCGAAGTGCGACACGCACCTTGGACACCTCTTCCCGGACGGGCCGAAGGCGGCGGGCGGGATGCGTTACTGCATCAACTCCGCCTCGCTCGCGTTCGAGCCGGAGAAGGACGGGAGTAGTCGCGGCTAGATCGCGATCGGCCGCCGGATGGCCGAGGTGTGGGTCATCGATGGCGGCGACAGGATCGCGTCCCAGACGACATTCCACTCACAGAAGGGGTGGCCCTTCTCGGTGCAGGCGGTCTTGGTGACCACGAGTCCCTGGGCGTTCACCAGTTGGAGGGAGCGCTTGAGGAAGCCGGTGGCGCGGGCGCACCGCACGTCGGACCCGCGAATGGCTTCGTAGCGAACTCTGACCTTGCCGTCACCCACGAGGTTCGCGTCGACCGCACCCTCATCCATGAACTGACCCCACGCCCGTTCGGCCGCTCTCAGGAAGTCGAGCGGGGTCGGCCGGGCGATAAGGGCTTTGTGGACCCCGTTGAGGCCAAAGAATGCGTTATGGGCGCCCGAGCGCTCGTAGAACGTCTCGTCGCCCGCGAAATGCTGCCGGGCCTTGCGGGCCAGCGACTCGAGCTCTTCGACCGGGTAGAAGGCCGAGGCCAGCACCAGGCCCTCGCACCGCTTCTTGAGATCGGGCTCGAGGGTGGCGATGAACTCCTTCAGGCGCGCGGACCCGTACTCGGCCTCCAGGAAGGCGAGAAACGACGATATGGATGTGCCCTTGATCCTCACGGACGAATGTCCTCGTTCTCTGTATAGACGGACGGGCGGCTGACTTCTACGAAGGGGTTTGGGAAGGCGGGATGATAAGCCTTCTGCCGCCCATCTAAAAGGAGCCTCGGGCCTGCCGCTCGGACGGGAGCAGGACGGCATACAGGAAGGCGTTCGCCGGTGTGGGCACCCCGGCCTCCCGTCCCAACCGCACGATCGCCCCCGTTTGCGCTTCGAGCTCCGAAGGCCGCCCTTCGAGGAGGTCGCGCTGCATGGAGGCGGTCGCGTCCTCGGGCAGCTTGTCGGTGAAGCCAAGAGTTCGGTCCACGGCCTGAGGGCTGAGGTTCACGCCGCGCGCCCGGGCGAGATTCGCGACTTCGGTCATGGCGGCGGCCAGGAGGGCCCGGGTTTCCTTCACCGGGCGCCAGACGCCGGCCGGCTTGCGCGTCGCGGCGCCCACCGCGGAGAAGGGAGCGATGAAGAGGAACTTCTCCCAAAGCGCCACCGCTATGTCCGCCGAGACCGCGGCGGACACGCCGATGCACCCGGCGAAGGCGCCGCGCAGGGCTTCCGCGCGGGCCGAGGCGCCGCCCGCCCATTCCCCGAACTCCACCCTGGCCGACACCCCCGCATGCCGGATGTGGCCGGGTGATTCCACGTAGCTCATGATCCGGCACACCCCCGCGAGGACGCGCTCGCGGCCGCAGACCCGGGCCGCCTCATCGGGGGCTTCGACGCCGTTTTGCAGCGTGAGAACGGCGCCCGCGCTTCCGAGCAGGGGAGGAAGCTGAACCGCGGCCTCCGCGACCTGCCAGGTCTTCACGGCGAGGAGGACCACGTCCACCGGGCCGATGCTCGCGGGATCGTCGGTCGCCCGCGCCGCCGGAATCTCGAAATCTCCGTCGATGCTCGAGACGCGCAGGCCGCGTTCGCGAATGGCCGAAAGATGGGCTCCCCTCGCCACGAAGGTCACGTCATGCCCGGCCTGGGCCAGCCGGCCCCCGAAGTAGGCCCCGACCCCGCCCGACCCGATCACCGCGAATTTCATGATCGAAGGCTACGACAGACCAGGGGCCGGTCGGGCTCGCGACGGTACAATCGCCGGACTTTGCAGATCCTCTGGACGTACCTGAAGCCTCACCGGGCGATCGTGGCTTTCGCCCTCCTCCTCGCCGCGATCAACCAGATCTTCTCTCTCCTCGATCCGCTGATCTTCCGTCACGTGATCGACGAGTACGCGACCAAGTACGCGGAGCTCGACCGGGGCTCGTTCTTCCGCGGCGTCCTCACCCTGCTCGCGGCCGCGGTGGGCGTCGCCTTCGTCTCGCGCGTGGCCAAGAACTTTCAGGACTACTTCATCAACGTGGTGACGCAGCGGGTGGGCGCCGCCATCTACGCGGATGGCGTGAAGCATTCGCTGAACCTGCCCTACCAGCTCTTCGAGGACCAGCGCAGCGGCGAGACGCTGGGGGTCCTGCAGAAGGTCCGCACCGACGTGGAGAAGCTCATCTCCACCGCGGTCAACATCCTCTACCAGACGCTCATCGGCGTGGTCTTCGTGATGATCTACGCCCTCTCCGTCTACTGGATCATCGCGCCCGTCTATTTCCTCACCATCCCCATCCTCGCGGGCCTGGTGTCCATGCTGTCGAAGAAGATCAAGGTGGTGCAGAAGGAGATCGTGGCGGAGACCACGGCTCTCGCGGGCTCGACCACGGAGTCTCTTCGCAACATCGAGCTCGTGAAGAGCCTGGGCCTCGCCACCCAGGAGATCTCGCGCCTGAACTCGACCACCGGGAAGATCCTCGTGCTCGAGCTCAAGAAGGTGCGCTACCTGCGGAGCCTCTCGTTCATCCAGGGGACGGTGGTGAACGCCCTGCGGACGAGCATCCTTTTCCTGATGCTCTACCTCATCTACGCGCGCGCCATCACCGTCGGGCAGTTCTTCGCTTTGTGGATCTACTCGTTCTTCATCTTCGGTCCGCTGCAGGAACTCGGGAACGTGATCACGGCCTACCGCGACGCCGAGGTCTCGCTCGGCCGGTTCAAGGCGCTCATGGAGCAGCCGGGCGAGCCCGCTCCGGCGAACCCGGTGCCGCCCTTCGTCCTCGATCGTCTGGAGTTCGAGAAGGTGGGCTTCACGCATCTGACCGGCGCCTCCCCGGCCCTGTCCGAGGTCTCCTTCGGCCTGTCCAAGGGCAAGACCATCGCCTTCGTCGGCCCGTCGGGCGCTGGGAAGACCACGCTCGTCAAGCTCCTCGTCGGCCTCTATCGGCCGGAAACCGGCCGCATCGTTTACAACGGCAATGACGGGAAAGACGTGGATCTCTCCCACCTGCGTTCGCAGATCGGCTTCGTGACCCAGGAGACCCAGCTCTTCTCGGGCACCATCCGCGAGAATCTGCAGTTCGTCCGGCCGGACGCGACGGATGCGGAGTGCCTCGACGCCCTCAAGCGCGCCGCCTGCGACTCGCTCCTCGCCCGGGCGGAAAAGGGCCTGGACACGGTGATCGGTGAAGGCGGCGTGAAGGTGTCGGGTGGGGAACGCCAGCGTCTGTCGATCGCGCGCGCCCTGTTGCGGCGTCCCCGGCTCCTGGTGTTCGATGAGGCGACCTCGTCGCTCGACTCGATCACCGAGGAAGAGATCACCAGCACCATCCGCGATGTGGCCACCAACAAGGACGTGATGACGGTGCTGATCGCGCACCGGCTGTCGACCATCATGCACGCGGATACCATCCATGTCCTCGAGCAGGGGCGGATCGTGGAGTCGGGGGCGCATGAGGAGCTGCTCGCCGTGAAGGGGTTGTACTACGCCTTGTGGCGGCAGCAGGTGGGGGAACGACGGATGCCGGTGGCGGGGAAGCAGCCGGCGGCGTAGGGGGCGTTTGTGGGGCTTGCGGGGAGTGCGGGAGGTCGCCGCGGCTTGATCAGGGAGTGACGCGCGGGTTGGGTTGCTTCGGGCCGGGTACGGACGGAGTGGGCCCTCGCAATGACGTTAGGGGGTGGCGGCTGGTGCTTTGCTGGCGGCTTGCACGGGCGGGGTAGGTTGGCGCGGGTGGATCACGGAGTGACGCGCGGGTTGGGTTGCTTCGGGCTGGGTACGGACGGAGTGGGCCCTCGCAATGACGTTAGGGGGTGGCGGCTCGTGCTTTGCTGGCGGCTTGCACGGGCGGGGTAGGGGGGCGGTGCCGGTTGGGGCTGGTCGGGTTGGCGGAGGGTTAGGTGGTTGTGGCGGGGAGGTCCCAGTTGGTGTGGGGGGCCTTGTTTAGGACGAACCACTTCCAGAGGATCTCGCGGTAGGTGCGCGGCTTGATGCCGAGTTCGGCGTACATCGGGCGCAGGATCATGTGCAGCTTGCGCAGGTTGTAGAAGGGCACGCGCGGGAAGTAGTGGTGCTCGGCGTGGTAGTTCGAATAGACGAACAGGAAGTCCCAGATGCCGGAGGGCTGCATCACCGTGGACCACTTGAGGGGGTGCGTGGGGTCGATGCAGTAGTGCTGGCCCAGTCGGTTGATGGTGAAAGCGACGGGGAAGACCAGGAAGTAGGGGAGGAACCACACCCGGAGCATGGCTCCCAGGCCGCCGAAGTAGTACAAGGCGGCGCCCACCGACAGCTGGATCACGATCGTCGCCATGCGCTCGCGCGCGATGGTGCGTCGCAGGGCTTCCGGATACGTCTTCACTTCCTGAGCGGCGGCCCGGAAGTAGATGGGCATCAGGGCCGGCGTGCAGTAGAGCAGCTTGAACCAGCGCGCGTTTCGCTTGGGCGACAGCCAGTGGCGCTTCGGGTCCTCATCGTTGGTGCCAAGGCCGTCGTGATGGTCGAGGTGCCAGCGCGTGAACTGCGAGGCGGAGATGCCGCTCGTGATCGCGTAGAGCAAGCCCAGGACGCGTTCGGCGGGTGGGTTCGTCTTCTTGAATACCGCGCTGTGCACCACCTCGTGGAGCAAGGTGGTCATGTTGAAGAAGGTGAAGCCCTGCAGGACGATGAGAGGCGCCGCGATCCACCAGGGCTGGTCCTGGTAGAGGATCACGGAGCACACGGCTACGATGGCGAACTGGCGGGCCGCATAGGCGAGATGGATCGCCGGGTTCTTCTCCGAGAGGGCCACGAGCTGTTCGCTCGATACCGTCTTGTGGAGAACATCCTTGAACGGCCCGACCGCCTTCCAGTAGTGCTTCGATTTCGGGGCGGGGCCGGCAGCTTCGATTGCATCCATCGGAACCGATTTTATCAGCCGGTCCCCTTGGGCCCGTAGCGTGAGATGCAGGTCCGAGGCGCTAGGCGGTGGGACGTTGCCCGCTGCGCGTAGAAGGTGCGGATGCGCGGCGGAGAGAGGGAAGCGGATCCCGGCTTTCGCCGGGATACGCGGTTGCGCTGAGAGGGCCTGAGCGCAACCGCTAGTCTCCAGTGATCAGGCGCGCGCCCCTTCGGTGGGTGATGTAGGAGTAGGCCCAGCCGATCAGGACGATGATGCGGTTTCGGAAGCCGATGAGGAAGGCGATGTGGATGCCGAGCCAGGCAAGCCAGGCCAGGCGCCCGGACATCTTCCAGCCGAACAGGTCGCCCACCGCGGCGCCGCGTCCGATCACCGCGAACGTGCCCTTGTCCACGTATCGAAACGGCGTGGTGGTCCGGCGTTCGATGAGGGCGGCCACGTTGCGGGCGGCGTGACGTCCCGCCTGCATGGCCGCGGGGCAGACGCCTGGCACCTGAGCGCCGTCCTGCTGGACGGACGCGAGATCCCCGGCTACGAACACGTGCGGCGCTCCGGGAACCGAGAGGTCGGGGTTCACGGGAACCCTCCCCGCGCGGTCGAGCTTCACGCCGAGTGAGGCCGCGAGGCTCGAGCCCTGCACCCCCGCCGCCCAGATAACCGTCCGCGTTCCCACGCGGTCCGCTCCGAGGGTGACGCCGCCCTCGTCGATGCCGGTGACGCGGGTTCCGGTCCAGACCTCCACCCCAAGCCGCTCCAGCTGGGCGCGGGCCGCCGCCGAGAGGTCGGACGGGAAAGGAGGCAGCACCCGGTCGACGCCCTCGACCAGGATGATGCGCGCCGACTTGGGGTCGATGGTACGGAAGTCGCGAGCGAGGGTGCGGCGCGAGATCTCGGCGAGGGCTCCCGCCATTTCCACCCCGGTGGGGCCGGCGCCGATCACCACGAAGGTCATGAAGGCCCGCCGCTTCTCGGGATCGGTCTCCCGCTCCGCGCACTCGTAGGCCACGAAGACGCGTCTTCGGATCTCGAGCGCGTCTTCGATGGTCTTGAGGCCCGGGGCGCTCGCCGCCCAGTCGTCGTGCCCGAAGTAGGAGTGACTCGCGCCGGTGCCGACGATCAGGTAGTCGAAGGGGATGGGGGCTCCGTCCGTCTCCACCACGGAGGCGGCGAGGTCGACCCGCCGCGCCTCGGCCAGGAGGACTTTGCAGTTCTTCTGGCTGGAGAGGATGCTCCGGATGGGCGCCGCAATGTCCGCGGGGTTGAGGGCAGCGGTCGCGACCTGGTACAGCATCGGTTGGAAGACGTGGTGGTTCTTGCGGTCGACGAGGGTCAGGGAGACGGGAGCGTTCCTGAGGGAGCGGGCGGCATAGAGGCCCGCGAAGCCGCCGCCCAGGATGACCACGCGGGGCGCGGTGCTCACCGGGCGGCCCTCAACATCGGAGCGGCGTCGGCCGGGGGCACGCGAAGGAGGGACATCGGCCTTCGCAGGATGCGGAGCAGGGTCAGTCCGAGAAGCGCCGCCCCGCGGCCGGCAGGCATGCGGCGGGCGCGCAGCGCGGTCGCGAAGGCGAGCGTGAAGCTCACGCCGAGATTGCAGATGCCGATGGCCGCGACGCCTCCGGCCATGCTCGCCCACGTCCCGGGTTCGAGGGGGCCGAAGTCCAGGGCCGCCACCGAGAGGGCGAGACTCCCTGTCACCAGAGTCACATGCCTTACCTCGAGAGGCAGGCCGAAGAACCGCCCGAACTCCGGGGCGAAGGCGAGCCCCGCGCCGAGGACCAGCGCGGCGGCAACGCCGCCCACGTTGCGGGAGAGGAAATCGGCCACCGCGTGAACGCGCTTCTCTCCGAACCGCACGCGCAGGCCTCCCTGGGACCTGAGAGCGCCCGCCACGTCATAGAACACGAAGGCGTTGTCGATCCAGCTGGCCACCCAGCCGCCGATCCACAGGATCACCCCGGTGAACATGGCGAAGGGAATGGTCAGTGAGCCCCACGGGCTCACCGACTCGATCACGTGCGCGGCCTTGTCGGCGGCCAGGAGGTGCCCTCGGCCGGCGAGGCCGATGGCGGCGTCGAGAAGCAGGGCGGCGGGGATGACCCCGACCAGGTTCCCGACCACGGCGGCGATCTGGGTCCGCAGTATGGCGGTCGCGGTGGCCACGAACTCGCCGTCCGCCGCAGAGTCGGGGGTCGGGGAGAGGCGGGCCGAGAGGGCCGAGGCGGTCATGGCCGGCATCTTGGTGGCGAGCTTCAGGTGCAGGAAGTGCATCGCGGTGAAGCTGCCGCCGTAGTTGAGGGCGCCATAGAGCGCTTCGAAGAACGGAGGCAGACCTTTGGGCCCGATGTACTTGATGAGGGCGGTCATGGAGACGAAGACGCCGCCCAGGGTCGCGGCGGTCAGGATGTGGCGCAGGTCGTGGTTGCTGCGGGCGATGCCTTCCTCGCCGGTCTCGCCCGCGCGCTCCACGGTCTTTCTGGCGATGAGGTGGACGCTCTGGGTGATGACACGGCCGGGGCGGCGATCGTCGAGCTCGCCCCGCACGAGTTCGACGAGAAGACCCCACACCGCCTCGGCGCGGGCCGCGGACCCGGCCTGCGCGTCGCGGACGACGGCGATGACCCTTGCCAGGCGCTCCATGCGCGCGAGATAGGCGTTCGCCCGCTCCATCTGGAAGACGAGGTCGACGCTCACACCGCGCGCCTCCACCTGCGAGAGGACGCCGTCCAGGAAGACGCGCGAGGCGGTCGTGGCCCTGAGGAAAGCGTCGAGGTCGGGAGCGCCTCCGCCTGCCACCGAGGTGGAGAGTCTGCGGGCCTGGTCTTCGAGCAGGACCATGGGATGTTGGGCGAGGGGGCCGACGAGGGGCGAACGAACCGAGACCTCGTCGCGGAGCGCGATGGAGGTCGTTCGGTTGGCGAGGAGCCAGACCGCCTCCGCCATTTCCTGGACCAGGCCCGCGAGCCGGGACGCAGGGATCGAGGCCCGCAGCCACTCGATGAGAGCCTCCCGTTCGTTCGCGGGAATCCGCTCGAGCCAGACGTCATCTCCGCGCGATGCGAAGACCTGCTGGAGCGCGCCGGAGAGGGATCCCTCGTTGAGCACCGGCGGCAGCACCGACCGCACCAGGCGGCCCAGGAGCTCCTGCATGAAGGAAGCCGAGGAAGGGAGGCCCGCTTCGCAGTAGATCCGCAAGGCCGAGCCGCGTGAGAGAACCTCGGCGATAACCGAGCCTCCGGCCTGCGCCCAGTCCTGGTGCTGGTTCAGCCTCTGCAGGAGGAGGTGGGTGCGCGCTTCAGGAGTGAAGCGGAAGCCGCGTTCCCCGCGGAGATAGCGGGCGAGTGACCGAAGCCAGTCCATCTGCTCGGGGGCGGAGCGTCCCCGCGTTTCCATGGCGAGCAGGAGGATCGTGTTCAGATCGCGCCGCTTCCCGCCGCGCAGAGCGATCAACCATCGAGTCAGCGTGTCTTTCAACAAGTCCCCTTTGCGTGGGATTCTGCCATCAGCGCCGCGACTGAGGGGGGCGTCAGGGCGGATCTGGCACGGCTCCTGCACAGGAGATCCTCGACCCCTCGGCCCCGCAATGGTGCGCCAGGCTCTGCGAGGGGCATTGAAAGGAATTTCCCCCGAATGAAGAATCTCATCCTCAAGAGCGGCGTGCTCGCGCTCGCCGTTTCCGTCATGGCTCTTCCCACGTTCGCTCAGACCGCGGCCACGAAGACCCCCGCCAAGTCCGAGGCGCCCAAGGCCGAGGTGAAGAAGGCCGAGCCGTCCAAGTCCGAGGCCCCCAAGGCCGAGACGAAGAAGGCGCCTGTGGCGAAAGAGTTGCTCGATATCAATACCGCCACACAGGAGCAGCTCGAAGCGCTTCCTTCTGTCGGCAAGGCCTACGCGGAGAAGATCATCGCCGGCCGCCCCTACAAGGCGAAGACCGATCTCACCACGCGGAAGATCGTCCCCGGTTCCGTCTACAACAAGATCAAGGGCCAGATCATCGCGAAGCAGTCGTAGTCCCTTCGCTTAGATCGTGAGATCGGCCGGGTCCCCTGGACCCGGCCTGTTTCTTTTTCGATGCCACGCGCCGGATCAGGGCGCCTCGTCCTTCTCGTCGACCCAGGTCAGGCCGAAGCGCTCGGCCATGCGGTAGAGCGTCCGGCGGTCGATTCCCAGCACCTCGGCCGCGCGCTTCTTGTTGCCCTTCAAGGCCGCGACCACGTGCTGCAGGTAGCGCTTCTCCATTTCGTCGAGAGTCGGGAGGTCCTCAAACGCTCTCTGCGCGAAGGTGGTCGCGTGGGGCTGCAGATCGCCGGGCAGATCCTCGGCGTCGATCGAACGCCCGGGAGACGTCAGCACGAGGCGCTCGATCACGTGCTCGAGCTCCCGGACATTGCCGGGCCAGGCATAGGCCGCGAGCTTCGCCATGGCGCGGGCGGTGACGATGGCGCGCGTCCCGTCGGCCCGAGGAAACCGGCCGAGGAAGGACTCCACGAGGAGCGGCACGTCGTCCGGCCGCTCGCGCAGCGCGGGAAGCCGGATCTCCACGACCTTCAGGCGGTAGAGCAGGTCCGAGCGGAAGGTTCCTCCCTCGGCCGCCTTGTCGAGGTCGCGGTGCGTGGCCGAGATCACCCGCACGTCGACCGAGACCGCCTT
>JAIBCN010000026.1 GCA_019694155.1 Vicinamibacteria bacterium
CCGCCTCGTGTTCCTTTAAGACCCCGATGATCTGTTCCGTCGTAAACCGGCTCTTCTTCATTTCGTTCTCTCCGTTGGTTGGGGAGAACTGGCATCCTAGCTGTGCCTCATTACGGGGAGCCGCTCAGTCAGGTCGTGGCGAGGCGAGCTTCGTGATCGAGAGGCAGAAGTCGAGGCCGCGCTTCAGGAACGAGTCCACACGGGTTCCTCAAGATAGCAAACTACCTCACTAGGAAAGGGGGTGAACGGAATGGTAACGAACGAACGCAAGGCAATCCACAGAAAGGGGTTGATGATCCTCGCGCTCATAGTGTGCATGGCTGCTCTGACGGCAGAGGATGCTCATGCAGACACTGAGTGCCTTTGGGCCTACAACGACAACGGTTGGACGTGTCTGAATGTTGCGGATCTCATTCATGGTGATTGTGTCTGGCAGTGCGCCGTGTATGGCCTGAATCCCGATACCTGCTACGAGGACTGCAACAGCGCGTTGGCCGAGGCGACGGCTTGGTGCTACAGTCACTGCACGTTTTGGAGCTAGACTGCGCCGCCCAGCGTCAAACGCGATGTCGGCTGGCCGGGGCCGCTCTGCCCCGGCCAGTCCGACAAAAGGTCATTGAAAGGCGCGCCGGCCCAGGACCGATCCGGGGCCGGGTGGTCTGGGAAGTTCCGAGAAATAGCTGGAGTGTGAATCCCAACTTTCGCCGGGACGCCAGGGCGCCCAAACTCCTGGGCACCCCGCTAGATCGAAAATGCCGTTGGGAATCATCGACGGCAGCTGGTTCTCGTAGGGCAGCGGTCGCGACTCGTCCCTCTTCCGGATCTCCGTCTCGATGCGATGAAGAGCGAACCGGAGGGCGATCGAGGCCTTGTCCGCTTCCTCGTCGGCGAAGTTGGGCCGACGGGGGGGGGTGGGCTAGTTTGAATCGGGCCACCCTGTTGTTGACAAGTGAATTGACCGCTGATTTTTAGCAAGTGAATTGGCCGCTTTTGAGTGGTTAAGCCGACGCCCGAAGCGCGGAGGTTGATATCAGCAGAGGCCGGGCCTGTGGGAGCTGTGGGCGCCGGGTCCGTTTGCGGCGTCCAAGGGTCCTGTGGGAAACCGCGTCCGTTCGCGGTTTTCCACCAGGCCCGGCAGCTTCCATAGGCTTCCCCTGGGGCGAGTAGACGCCCAGGCACCGCGGCCCTTTGAGGATCTGGACTGATCCATTCACAAATCGCCGGATTTCCACGTGGAGGCCGGCGCAGGTTGCTCGCCCAGGTTGCTTGTCGATCTGGAAGCGAATCCCCTCCCACGAAACGGTGTTGTCTTTCGCGACCACGCGATCCGCTCCTTCGTAGAAGAGGTCATCGACCGGAGCCGTCCGCACGAACGCACTCTCCGGATCCCGAGCGGGAACACAGAACCGCGAGTTGTGATCGGGCCGGTACACCTCCCTCAAGTACCGGTTCGCTTCCTCAATGGTGTCAATGCCTGCCACCTCCAGCTCGTTCACCAGGCGATCCTGCAGAGTTCGATTCATCCGCTCGCTCCGCCCCCTCCCCTGAGGCGAATAAGAGGGAATGTGCTCCACCCCCAATCGCTTCAGGACTTGTCCCACGGAGGTCAGATGAGCCTTGTCCACGCCACCGCCAGCGACCGGCGTTTCGAAGGCCCAGGAGGCTCGATCCGTGTACAACGAGCCCGGGATCCCCTCATCGCTTACCACCGCGTGGAGTGCCCTGAGTACGCCCATCGTGGTTTCCCCCTCTTCCAGTTGGCCGTAGAGCAGTTTCGAGGTCGCGTCGTCCACGATCTGAATCAGCGTCAGCCTCAACTCCGGCCGAAGCCGGAGCCACACGTGAGTGCTGCCGTCCATCTGCAGCATTTCTCCGAAACTCCCCTTCCGCTCCCGAACCCGTCGGTGGACACCTCGCTTCCGGCGCTTCTTCACCAGACCGGCTTCCTGGAGCATCACCCGCAGGAATGTGTACGAGAACGTAACGCCGTGGTCCCGCACCGCGATCTGGTGAAAATGGCGTACGTTGAATCTCGAGTATCGATCCCGGAACAAAACCAGAACTCGTCGGGTTTCCTCGGCCGGAATCCGTCGCGGCGAGCGTCGCTTCCGTCTCCGGTCGATCAGCGCGTCCGCTCCCACTTCCTCCATCTCCGCACGCCACCGCCGCAGACTCCTTGGCGACGACCCCAAAATCTCCGACGCCTCGTCCCAACGGATCTTCCCCGCCATCGCCCGCAACAGCACTTCCCGAACTCTCATGACACGCTCCAGTTCGGAGCGCGGATACTCCTCGTGTTCCATCCCACAAGGGTCGCCGCTCTCCTTTGAAAGCGGCCAATTCACTTGCTCTCATGACCGGCCAGATCATGTGCTCCCTACACTCGGACCGCGCGGGCCTTGACCGCGGGTGGAATTGGGACGAAGCTCCTCCGAATGCCCGCTCGCCCCGCTCCCGCCGATCGCGCCCCGGACGAGCATCGGCGGGCGAACGAAAGCACGGCGCCCGGCGTCCTCGATCTCAAGACCGCGCTCACCCTCACTCACACGCCCGCCGCGAACCCGGACGGCGGGGTCGAGGATCTGCAGCGGGGAGACAGAGCGCCCTCGATTCCCGAGGGCGTGGTGCTGAACGGCCGGTACCGGATCGAGCGCCTTCTCGGCCGCGGAGGGATGGGCGCCGTCTACCGCGTGGACGACCAGCTCTATCCCGGCCGGCCGACCGCGCTCAAGCTCTTCCTGCGCCAGCTGACCCACAGCGTGGATCTGTTCCGGGCCGAGTTCAAGACCATGGCCTCGCTGCGCCATCCGAACGTGGCGCGCGTCTATGACTTCGAGATGGTGGCGGGTCTCGACGCGTTCTTCTTCACCATGGAACTGCTCAACGGTTCCACCCTGGGCCGCACCCTCCAGCAGTCGGGAGAAGAGAAAGGAGCCGCGGCCCTGGATGGGGCGGGGACGCTCCCGTGGCGGGAGGCCGTGGACCTGCTGGTCCCGGTGATCCGGGCTCTCGCCTATCTGCACAAGCGGAGCGTCGTTCACTTCGACCTGAAGCCGAGCAACATCATGGTGGGCCCCAGCCGGCCAGGCCGCCAGGTGAAGGTGCTCGACTTCGGCCTTGCCGGTCTGCGCGGCGCCACCGGGCAGGTGATGGGGACGCCCGAGTACCTCTCGCCCGAGATAGCCCGCCGCGCGAAGAGCGACCATCGGTCGGACCTCTACAGCCTCGGTGTCATGGGCTATCAGCTCCTCACGGGCCGGGTGCCGTACGACACCACGGGCAGCGTGCCCGAGCTTCTCCGCCAGAAGACAACGGAGCGCGTGCGGTTCGGGCCCGGTGAGAAGGACACCGTACCCGCGTGGCTGCGCGAGTCGATCGAGCGGCTCTGCGCGATCGACCCGGAGGAAAGGCACCAGACCGCCGAGCAGCTGCTCGACGAGCTCAACCGCGCGGGCGGTCTCGCCTACGAACTCGAGACCCAGGACACCAAGGAGAGCTATCTCTTCTCCAGCCAGTTCGTGGGGCGCCGCCGGGAGTTGGAGGAGGTTCAACGCTTCATCGACGCCGGCCTCGAGAAACGGGTTCAGGGCGGCCTGCTCATCGCGGGCCGGAGCGGCATGGGCAAGTCCCGCCTCATGCGCGAGGTGAGGCAGGCGGTTCAACTCCGCGGCGTCCCTTTCCTGGAGGCGGACTGCTTCGAGCGGGACCTCTCCGAGTCAGGACCGATGGCGAACCTCGTTCTCCAGGCCGCGGGTCTCGCGCGTTCGGTGGAGGGACACGCCCTGCTCGCCCGGTACGGCCCCGAGATGGTGAAGCTCGTGCCCTCGCTGGCCCTGGAGCCCGGGGTGACGCCCACCCCGCCCCTCGAGAACGCGGACGCCGAGCGGCGCCGCATGATCGAGGCCGTGGCGGAGTTCCTGACCGGCCTCGGGCGACTCACGCCCTACGTGGCCTATGTGAACGACCTGCAGTGGGCGCGTGAGGGCACCATCGATCTCATGGGCGCCCTTCTTCGCCTGCGCTCGGAGAAGGACGCTTCGAGCGGGCTCTGCTTCCTCGGCAGCTATCGGAGCGACGACCTCGGCGATCGCCCCCTTTCGCGCCTGCTCGCTTCGAGCACCGCGCGCGCGTCGATCGGGACGGTGGAACTCACGCCTCTCGACAACACGCAGGTGTCGGACCTCCTGCAGTCGATGCTCGGGCTGAACGAACTGCCCGAGGGCCTGGCCGAAGGAGTGGCGGGCGCGAGCGGCGGCCTTCCCTTCTTCGTCGAGGAGATCCTCCGCGACCTCCTCGAGGAGGGACGGCTCGCGCTGCTGCGCGGCGACGGGGCGTCGGGCGCGCGCGCCGTCGCCGGTCTCAGGTTCGACGCGGCCGCGTCGTTCCTCAAGCGCGCGGCCCGGGTTTCCCGCGAGGAGCGGCTCGTCCTCGATGTGCTCGCGGTGTGCGGAAGGCCCGCCGAACCGGCGGTGATCTCGCGAGTCACCGGCCTGTCCGCGCCCGCCGTCCAGGAAGCGCTTCAAGTCCTGACGGAAAGGCAGATGGTGGTGGCGGTGGCGGGCGCGCGCGAGCGCCACAACCTCGCCCACGACCGCATGCGCGAGGCCTTGTACGCGAGCCTGCCGGGGGATGAGCGTTCGGCCCTGCACCTGAGCCTCGCCCGCAGCCTCGCCGACTCGCTCGATGAAGGCGAACGCGGCGAGACCTTGTTCGAAACCGTGGGTCACTTCGACCAGGCCCTGCGCCTTCTGCCCTCGGAGCCCGTGAACGGCGTCCGCGAGCGGACCGCGGTGGCCCGCCTCCACCTGCGCGCCGCCCTCGCGACAAACGCCACCGGCGCTTTCGAGAGCGGGGTCGCCCATCTCGAAAGGGCGAAAGCCCTCCTGCCCCGTCAGGCCTTCGAGCACGAGTACCCTCTCGCGCTCGCCATCGAACACGCGCTCGCCTCGACCCTCATTCCCCTGGGCCGAATCGACGAAGCCCTCTCCGCCGCCGACCGGATCGTGTCGAACGCGAAGAGCGTTCTCGACGAGGCGCCCGGTTTCGAGGCTCGCATCCTCGGACACACCGCCCGCAACGAGTATCCCAAGGCCATCGCCGCGGGGCTCGAGATCTGCCGAAGGCTCGGGATGTCGCTGCCCGAGTCGCCGACGCTTCTCGACATCGCGTGGAACATCGGCCAGGTCATGTGGCAGCTTCGCGGCCGGACCGACGAGGAACTGGTCACCCTGCCACGGATGACCGACGAGCGCGCGACGAGGCTCATCCGCATCCTGACCTCGATGAACAGCGGGGCCTACGTGACCCGGCCGTACCTGTGGCCCATCCTGATCAGCCGCAGCTTCATCCTGACCCTGCGTCATGGACGCGGCCCGACCCACGCTTTGCGCTTCGCCTGGTTTGCCACCGCGTTGTGCGCGGTGGGCGCCTACCGGACGTCGATTCGCTTTTCCCGGCTGTCGACCCGCCTCATGGACGCACCGGACGGCGCCGCCTTCCTGCCCAAGATCCACCACGCGATGGGCCAGTTCCTCTCGCACTGGCGCGACCCCATGACGCGGTCGGTCGAATGGTGCCGGACCGGCGTCATCATGGGCGAGCGCGTCGAGGACGCGGAGTTCACCGGGTACTGCCACATGGGCTGGGCGAAGGCCAGCCTCGATGCGGGCACACCGCTGCCGGAGGTGCGGAAGACGTGTCTCGACGCCCTCGAGACCATCCGCGCGGCCGGGCAGCGCGGCACCGAGGTCATGCATCGGCCCACCCTGGAGGCCGTGGAGACTCTCATGGGCCTCGCTCCACTCTCCGACGATGTGGCCCGCGATGACCACGCGGACGCCGCCTTGAGCAATGCGCAGAACGGCTTCCGCCTGCTCGACAAGACCAGGGTGCTCTGCTTCTTCAGAAGGAATGCCGCCCTCTCGCTCGGCGACGATGTGGTGCGCGTGACCACGGTGGGCCTGCCCGCAACCTTCTACTTCTCGATCGCCCACTACTTCGCGGCGCTTGGGTGGCTGCTCGCGGTGCGCGCGCCCGGGGCCGGCCTCGGGGTGAAGCTCGCCGGGCTCCTGCGCGCGTGGCGGATCCGCTGGACGCTCGCGCGGTGGGCGCGGAGCTGTCCGCAGAACTTCGAGCATCGCTTCCTGCTCGTCGAGGCGGAATGGCTCCGCACCCTCGGAAGACGACGCCGCGCCATTCGCCGGTACGAGGAAGCGGTCGCGGCGGCCCGGGAATACGGTTTCATCCAGGATGCGGCGCTCGCATCCGAGCTGATGGCCGAGGCGTATCTCGAAATGCGAAACGAGAGGGACGCCATCCCCCACCTCGTTTCCGCCCTGTCGGGCTACGCGGCCTGGGGCGCCGACGCGAAGGTTCGCGATCTGAAGACCCGGTACGCGCGCCTGCTCGCCTAGCAGGGTGCTGAAGATCGCCCAAGAAGGCCGTCATCCCGGCGAAAGCCGGGATCCACCAACCGCTATTTGTTTGTGTATCCGTGGATTCCGGCTTTCGCCGGAATGACGTCTCGAGTTTTTCAGCAGCCTGCTAGATCGAAATGCTGTTGGGGATCATCGAGGGCAGCTGGTTCTCGTAGGGCAGCGGCCTCGACTCGTTCCTCTTCCGGATCTCCGCCTCGATGCGATGGAGAGCGAGCCGGAAGTCGATCGACGCCTTTTCCGCTTCCTCGTCGGCGAAGTACGGCCGGCGCGGGTTCTCGCTGTACGTGCCGAAGGTGTCGTACTGCACGCTGCTCAGCAGATAGCCGAAAGAGAGCTGGTACAGCGCGACGTCGAGCGGGGCCAGGACCTTCAGGTACTCGGCTTCCGCGTTCGCGACCGCCGCGGACGTGGGCGGAGGAGCGTAGGCGGTGCCGGAGACGCTCGGCAGGTACGACATCATCGGATACTGCGCGTAGTTCACGTTCGCATGCTGCGGTCCGGCGGTGTAGATCATCAGGGAGACCATCTCGACGAGGTAGTCGAGGCTGTCGATCCGCGCCACCTTCCCGTTCTCGCCATCGACGAAGGTGAGGCCAGAAAGACCCTGGAAGGCCGCGGCGCGGGGGCTCGTGATCTCGTCGACCCAGGCCTGAAGCTCGAAGTCCGCGCGCACGTCCTCGTCGTTCGCGTAGTAGCGGGCGAGGTAGGCGCCCACGAAGTCGCGGATCGCGTCCCACAGGAGCAGGGTGTCGTCGCGGAACGGGAACTCGGGCAGACACGTGGCATCGACCCCGCGCAGTTCGAAGAGGCGGTGGGGAAGGTTCTGATCGAACCGCCAGGCGAGACGCGCGTCGCGCACCATGGAGAGGCTCCCCTCGATGCTCGGGGAAAGGACGGAGGCCACCACGCCGCCCGGGATGATGAGGCTGTGCTTGGCGCCCTCGTTGATGGGCAGCGTGAAGCGGAAGTGGGGCTTGAGCAGGGTCAGGATCGGGTGTTGAACCGAGAGCTGACGGTGGGTGGCCACGATGAGCGTTTCCGTCACGAGATGACAGGCGCCGAGGTGCGCGACGGTCTCGTGCTGCACCGCGAGAGCGTTCAGCACGAAATACTTCGCGAGCTTCCACTTCCCGGGATCGCCGCCGGGCAGGAAGACGGGACAGGAGACGGGATCGTGCTTCTGTCCGAGCTGGATGGCCACGGGCTGCAGGGAGCCGCGGCCTTCGGGATACCCGGGGCGCGGGTCTGGATTCCAGTAGAAGAGCGCCACCGGCGCGGTCACGTAGCGCTGATCGCCATGCAGGCTGTCGGTGGGCACCGAAGCGAGCATGGTCAGGTCGAGAGCGTAGAGGCGTCCGAGTTCCGCGGCGCGCCGAAGCGTGATCGCCGGATCTCCCGCGACCGCCTGCAGCATCGCGTCCTGAAGCGGCGCCTTCCCGAGCAGCGCGTCGAGGTCGAGGCCCATCTCGGTGGCCTTGCCCGCGGGGAAGACGCCCTTGAGATTCGTGGTGTTGAAGCCCGCGATCTGGAGCCAGCCGAAGTACCAGTCGCTCTCCCAGACTTCCTGCCCCGGGGCGAGGCGCATCCAGGGCTCCGCCTTCAGGGTCATGACCCGCGGCGGCCCCGGGTAAGCCGGGTAGAGGTTCTTGAAGTCTTCGATGGTCTTCGCGTGCAGGTAGGCGTCGCCCGTCTCCGGCGTGCGCAGCAGCTCGTACATGGTGTCGCGGAGGAACGCGGTGATGCCCACGTTCTTCATGTCGTCGAGCGCGGCGGTCACGGAGGTGGAGAGCCTCGCGATCTGCGGCGGGATCTGCGAGACCTCCTTGTAGGCCGCACTCAGCTGAGCGGGTGCGTCATGCAGGGCCTTCACGACATTCCGTATGGCTTCGATGTCTCGAATCGGGTTGAGACTGGAGATGCCGGCAAACTGCCTCTCGGCCTCGTCCATCGCTTTCTTCATCTCGACCATCCACGGCATGGGCATGGCGGGAAGGTCGGACTTCAGTTCCCGCTCGAACAGCCGCATGAGGACCTTCTTCAGGTTGGCCGCGACCTCGATGAGAATCGGCGCCACCTTGGCCTCGTAGGCCGCGGAGAACTTCTCCCCATCCGGCACCTGGGCCGAGAGCGGCGCCGGATAGAGATAGCTCGTGGTGTAGTTGTAGGCGGAGCGGGCGAGGGACAACTCGTACTTGCGCTGCGCGCTGGTCGCGGCGTCGTCTCTGTGCGGGAGGGACGGGAGGGACGGCTGTCCAGCGATTGGCGCCATGCCGGTCCTCCTAACGTCCACCGAGCAGGCCGAGCGACACCGTGTCCTGACTGCAGAAAGGCTCGAACATCCGCGATAGGAAGTCCATGCCGGGATCGCCGATGGGAGCGCCGGGAGGGGCTATCGGAGTGGTCGCCATGGGCGCCGCCAGCGGGCGCTCATTGAACCGCTCGATGTCCGTGGCCATGAGGGCGCGGTTCGGATCGGAGCCGCCCATCTTCGCGATGCTCGCGAGGGCGGCCTGCGCGATGGCTCGCACCTGGGGCATGCGCGCGTCGCTCACCGTGTCCATGAGCCGGTCCACCACCACGCGTTCGATCGACCGCGCGATCTCGGCCTCATAGGCGGACGAGGTCTGCGCTCCAAAGGTGGCCTTCACCACATCGTTCACCACGTCGTCGAAGCCGGGCATGCTCGCGTCGAGCGCTTTCTGCTCCACCATTCTCGCGGCCCGCTGGGAGTCGAAGAGGAAGGAGAGTGTGTGATCGGCGGCCACCACCGCGGGGGTGATCGCGTCGAAGGTGGGGCCGGTGAAGCGCGGGAAGAGCTCGCGGTGCACGCCGTAGCCGGAGGGACGGGGCGGAATGAGCTTCAAGACACTCTCCGGGATCTTCAGCTCCGAAGGCTTGAGCGTGGTCAGCAGGGCCTCGAAGGCGCGCTTCTGTTCGGCGGCGCTCGCGGGCTTCGTGGGCACGCGCCCGTCGCCGCGCATCGCGTAGATGTAGTGCTGGCCCCCGAGCACGGAGGCCGCGGCCTCGACCTGATAGCGATGATGCATGTAGAGGGGCACCAGGACCTCCTCGATGGTCGCCATGGGCGCGCCCTTCTGGATGGCCGCTTCGCCAAAACGCGACAGGGCCACCCGACGCACTTCCATCATGCGCGAAAGCTCGGCCCCGGCGTCGGTGCCGTTCGACCACCAGTCGACCCGCGGGTTCGCGTCCATGTCCTGGTTGGTCATGTACTTGATGTCCTTCTGCCACGCGGTGTCGAGGATCGACGCGAGGGCCGCCTTTTCGTCGGTGCCGGGAGCGAAGTCCTGGTATCCATAGGTGATCGCGACCTTGTCCCAGGCCCCGATGCCCACGTCGTAGACCTTGGAGATGTCGAAGCTGCCGTCGGCCTTGAGGGTCACCAGGGGATGCGGATAATCCATCACGGAGATGCGGCCGGCATCGGAGTCGTAGTAGTTGTGGCCGAGGCCGAGGGTGTGGCCGACCTCGTGGGCCGCGAGCTGCCGCATGCGCGCGAGCGCCCACTCCCGCGCCTCGTTCGAGACCTCCGTGCCCGTCTTGTAGGGCTGGAGCAATCCCTCCGCGATCATGTAGTCCTGACGGACGCGCAGCGAACCAAGGGTCACGACGCCCTTGATGATCTCGCCGGTGCGCGGGTCGGTGACGGAGCCACCCGTGCTCCAGCCGCGGGTGGAGCGATGGACCCAGTTGATGACGTTGTAGCGGATGTCGAGGGGATGCACGTTCTCCGGGCGCACTTCGACCCGGAAAGCGTTGCGATAGCCCGCGGCCTCGAAGGCCTGGTTCCACCAGCGCGCGCCGTCGAGGAGCGCGCTGCGAATGGGCTCGGGCGTGCCGGGATCGAGGTAATAGATGATGGGCTTGACCGGGTCGGAGAGCTTCGCCTTGGGATCGACCTTGGCGAGGCGATGGCGGCCGATGAAGCGCTTCTCGAGCGGCGTGCCGAGGGGGGCCGAGCGGTCCTGGAAGTCGGGACCGAAGAAGCCGGAGCGGGGATCGAAGTCGCGGGTCTTGTAGCCGGGGCCGGGAAGCTCAACGAAGGAATGGTGAATGCGCAGGCTCGCCGATTCCCCGGTGGCCGCGACATCGCGCACACCCTCGAAGAAGTTGCCGCCCCCGAAATTCTGGCCCGGTCCGGGCGCGGCGCCGCCCTGGGGCGGACCCGCCTGCTGCTGCTGGGCGTAGGTCAGCTCCACCTCGAGTTCGGAGTTCTTGGGGAAGTTGAAGGTGCCGGGCATGTACACGGAGCTGCGCGACTCGTCGAGACGGTATGTCCCCGGCCGCAGGCGCGGGCCGAGATTCAGGTTGTCGCGGATCAGAAACGGCGTGGCGTCTACGAGCACGCGCCCCGGCGACTCGGCCGCGACGGTGAAGCCCCACAGCACCGAGCGCGCGAACGCGTCCTTGACCGACTGCTTTTCCGCCGCGTTGTCGGAGGTCGCGCGGAAGTTGTAGTTCGGCGCCACGAGCAGGACCTTCGGCCCCACCCGCTCGAACATCACGATGCGCGAACCCGCGAGTGCGCCGCGGTCGATCCCGATGTCGTTCGATCCGAGGCCGGCGGCGAACCCGGTGGAGTGGAGGATCTCCACCCCGAAGTTCGAGACCTCGAGATAGAGCTTCCCTTCCGCTTCGTCCCAGTAGACCGGGATGAAGCCGTCGAGCTTCTTCATGTTCGCGGTCTTCTCTTCGATCGCGGGCGGCTTTCCCGCGGGCCGGGCCGGCTGCGCGACCGCCGCGGTTGGGACAGTGAGCGAAAGGCCGAGGGCGAGAACCTTGAGAACGGACAATGGGCGCATGTGAAGTCTCCTGGGGGGAAAGGGCGTGCGTGCCCGCGAGTCTATCTTCGCGGAAGGCCTGAAATTCGGACCGGCCCGGTCCTCGCGCCTAGACTTTCGTCATGCCCCTCAAAGACCGAATCTCGTTCCTCACCTCGCCGGCGGAGGTGGATGCCTTCCTCGAGGCGAACCCGACCGGCGTGATCTTCAAGGCGGGGCTCTGCCACAAGACGCCGGAGACGTTCGTGCACGTGCAGGCGCACCTCGACCCGCGCGAGGACCTGAAGCTCGGAATCATCAAGGTGGTGGAGTCGCGAGCCGCCAGCAATCACGTCGCGGCTCTGACCGGCATCGAGCACGAATCGCCGCAGATCATCTTCTTCCGGGACGGAAAGAGCGTCTTCGATCGCGACAACTGGGACATCACCGCGGACGCGATGAAAGAAGGAGTGAAGGCGGTTTCCGCCTCTAGCTGAGAAGCCCATTCCGTCATTCCGGCGAAGGCCGGAATCCACTCAATCACCACGTAAACAGGTCCGAGTGGATCCCGGCTTTCGCCGGGATGACGGCCGTAGAAGGGGCACTTCGCCGGACCCCAGACTGGGCGAACGCGGGAACGAGCGGTTAAGGAGACCGCCCGCGGCCGCGGCCGTTACATGGGCAGGAAGAAGCGCGCCTCGGTGCCGCCGCTCGACGTGGGCGCGAAGCGGGTGAAACCGCCGACTTCGCGAACCAGCTTTCCGGCCTCGCCGAGAGCGCCGCTGCCGGCTCCGGTGGGGATCTTCTGCTGCTCGTCCACCGGGATGACCGCCGGCTGGGCGATCATCAGCATCAGGAAGTCGCGCTTGGATTCCGAACCGTCGCGACTCTTGAGCAGGACGGGCTTCTTCTCGGAGCGCAGGCTGATCTTGCCCGACGGGGCGAGAGCCGAAGCACCCTCCACCGCGGCCTTTACGAGCTTCGACACGTGGGCGGGCGGGCAGAGCGGCAATTCGCCGGCGATCTGGGCGAACTCGACGGTGCCGCCGTTCGCGTCGAGGCCGGCCTGGGCGAGGCGCACACCTTCCTTGAGGGCGGCCTCGAGCTGGGACAGCGCGGGGCTCGAGGATGGCGAAGCGGCCGCGGCAGGGGCGGGAGCCGTCGACACGGCTTTCGGGGGAGGGAGGCCGGCCGAAGACTGGCGCTGCGCGCTCACCTGCTGGGCGAGCCGGGTCGCGGGCCCCGCCATGGGCGCCGAAGCGGGAGGTGGAGCACCGCCCGTCGAAATCGCATGCACGCGCCTCTGGGTGAGATCCGCCTCGCGCTTGATGGCGGCGATCGCCGCGTTGCGCTTGATGTCTTCCTTGTAGAGGAGCGCCAGATCGGCCTGGGAGAGGATCGCGGACAGGCCGCTGTTCACGGCCTGGACCACGCTCGAGAGGACCTCGGCCATGTCGACGTTCGACTTGATGGCTTTGCCGAGCAGTTCCTCGATGACGAGGCCGCCGCCGTCCGCGCCGCCCTGGAGCGAAGCATTCTGATCCGCGGCCTGCGCCTGTGTGACCGTTATCTTGGAGGGCGAGATCGAGGCGGGCTTGCCTCCCGGAGCGGGCTTGGGCTGGCTCTTCCCCACCGCGTCTTCCGCCTTGCCGGCGAGTGCTTTGAGGGCGGCCGCCACGAGCTCGGGCACCGCCGCCGGATCAAGGCCCTTGTCCTTCAGGTTGTACTTGATGGCGATCGACTGGAGCATCTCCTGGGCCGCCGCGCCGAAGGTCTCCAGAACTCCGTCGCCGTTCGCCGCGACGGCCATGAAGGCTTTGCGGCCCCAGGCGTTGAGCTGACGGTTCAGTTCCGCCTCGGTGTCGACGTCCGGCATGTCGCGCTTGTTGTACTGGAGAACGAGGGGCACCTTCTCGGGAACCAGGCGGTTCGCGAGGAGGTTCACCTTCATGTTCTCGAAGGCGGCGATGTTTTCCTTGGCCATCGACTTCCGCGAGTCGGCCACGAAGACGATGGCGTCCGCTCCCGCGAGCACCACGCGGCGGGTGGCGTTGTACTGGACCTGGCCGGGGACCGTGTAGACCTGGATCTTGAACTCGTAGCCGGAAACCTGGCCGAGCGAGATGGGAAGGAGATCGAAGAAGAGGGTCCGGTCCTGCGCGGTGTTCAGGGAGACGAGGCTGTTGTGCCCGGAAGGATCGGTCAGGCGGTGAATCTGTTCGAGGTTCGTCGTCTTGCCCGACTTCGCGGGGCCATAGAAAACAACCTTGGCCTTGATCGTCTTTTCTGCAAAGTTGAACTGAACCATTTAATGACTCACCACGAAGACGCTGTCGACTCGACGCCCCGATCAGGGGACAGGGATGGATTTCGAATATAGCACGCGGTGCGCGGGCGCTTTGGGACGGCGCAAGCCCCTCGCGGGAGCCGCTAGGCGTCCGTTGCGGCGGGCCCGGGCAAAGCCGCCTTCAGGACGTGATCGAGCAGCGCCGACTCGCCCTGAGCGCCCACGAACTCGCCTCCCTCGCCGACCACGGTCTTCGGGACCGAGGACACTCGATAGCGGCGTGCGAGATCGGGGAAACCCGTGACCTCCACGCCATCCGCGGTGATCTTGTCGCTCGCGATCGCGAAACGGTAGGCCAGGCGCACGGCCCGGGGACAGAAGGGTCAGGTGGGCGTCGAGAAGACCTGGAGGTGAACGGGCGCCTGAAGGTTCCTGAGCGCTTCGAGAGTCTCGGGGGCGAGGCCGCTCTCGCCGGTGGAGACGTCCACGATGGCGTCGATCAGGACGCCGAAGTCGTACTGCATGGGCAGACCGAAGAAGCGAACGCCGTAGTCGATGTCAGAAGCGCCGTCCACGCCGGCGCGGAGAATGGCGATCCCCGGAATGTGATGAACCTTAAGAGACGCGGCGCTCTCCGCGTCAATGATGAAGTTCTTCGATTCGACGATGAGGCGCGGGTCGAGAGTTCCAAGCTCCTCGAGAAGCCGCTTCACCTCTTCGGATTCGGGATGCTGGAGGGCCTGAGAGAAGACCACGAGCTTGACCGGGTGAACGAGGTCGGCGAAACGCTCCTTGATCTGCCCGGCCACTTCGTCGTCGAAAAACATGAATCCCTACTTCCTGCCGGCCGACGCGCGGTACGCGGCGAGGTTCCGGTCGATCTGTTTCGCGTGATTGGTGAGATGCGCGCCGTAGCTCTTCAGCCAGTCGCAGGCGTTGTAGGGCCCGGACTGGGTGTGCCGGCCCTCCTTGGCCCAATCGGCTTCGCTGAGCGCGCGGAGGAGGGGGAGCGTCCCCGTGCGCACCGCGTCGATGGTGCGCAGGGCGCGGTCCGTCGACTGCGCGTGATAGTCGAAGGTCTTCGCCCAGGCATCCTGGTCGTAGCCCACGATGAGAGGATCCTTCTCGCCGATGAGCAGGCGGATCCTCGTGGCCGCGTAGGTCTCGGAGTCCGCGCAGTGAATGACCACCTCGTGGGCCGACCATTTTTCGGGGGCGGGGCGCCACTTCTCCGCGTCTTCGGGGATGCTCTCCCAGGCGGTGCGCAGCACTGAGGCTCCCCTCTCGTACTCGAGGATGAGCTTTTCTCTCTCTTCTGCGGTGAGTACGGTCGGCATCAGGCACCCTCCTTGCGGGCGTCCGCTACGAGCCCCTCGAGGACGCGCACCGCGTCGTCGAGCCGGTCGGCGGGGACGAGAATGTGATCGGTGCGGAATCCGCACTGCGGAATGATGGGAATGGAGGAAGCGGCCAGGCGCTCCGCCGCCGGAGCGAGAAACCCCACGAGATCGACGGGCATGGAGGCGTCGATGGTGATGGCGCGCAGGCCCCTCACGACATCGGT
>JAIBCN010000055.1 GCA_019694155.1 Vicinamibacteria bacterium
GCCTGCAGACCGCGGACCTCGCGAAGTCCGAGATCTACCGCGTGCTCGCCGCGAAGTACCGCTTCGATCCCGAGGATCGCCGGGCCCTGTCGATCTGGGATACGCGCGACAACCAGCGCATCACCGACAACATCGCCCTCGGCATCCAGATGTTCCTCGGCATCATTGGCGCCCTCACCCTCTTCGTGGGCGGCATGGGGGTCGCGAACATCATGTACGCGGTGGTGAAGGAGCGCACGCGCGAGATCGGGATCAAGATGGCGCTCGGGGCCAAGGCCCGCCAGGTCATGGCGCCCTTCGTCCTCGAGTCGATGGTGATCACGGGCTTCGGCGGCGCGCTCGGCACCTTCGTTTCCCTGTCGATCATCACCGTCATCGCCATGCTGCCCCTGCAGGGCGACGCCTTCGACCTGATGGGGAAGCCCACCTTCTCTCCGGCCATCGCCATCGCCACCTCGTTCATCCTGGGCGCGGTCGGCATGTTCGCGGGCTATTTCCCCGCCCGCCGCGCCGCCTCCATCAATCCCGCCGAATCCCTGAGGTACGAGTAATGATCCAGATGACCGCGATCCGCAAGGTCTACAGCACGGGCCGGGTGGAAGTGGCGGCCCTCAAGGGCGTCGATCTCACCATCGGCGCCAACGAGTACGTCTCCATCGTCGGCCCTTCGGGCTCGGGCAAGTCGACCCTCATGAACCTCATCGGCTGTCTCGATACGCCGACCTCGGGGACCTACATGCTCTCCGGCGACAACGTGGCCGTCCTCGACCGCAACCAGCTCGCCGACGTGCGCAACAAGCGCATCGGCTTCGTGTTCCAGAGCTTCAACCTGCTGCCCTATGCGACGGCCCTCGAAAACGTGGCCCTGCCCCTCCTCTTCGCCGGCGTCTCCGACAAGAAGCGGAACGAGCGCGCGAAGGAGATGCTCGAGCGCGTCGGTCTCGGCGACCGCATGGATCACAAGCCCACCGAGCTCTCGGGCGGCCAGATGCAGCGCGTGGCCATCGCGCGCGCCCTCGCCAACAACCCGGCGATCATCCTCGCCGACGAGCCCACGGGAAACCTCGACTCCGCCTCCGGACACGCCATCGCCGACCTCTTCGGCGAACTCCACGCCGCCGGCCAGACCATCGTGATGATCACCCACGACAACGGCCTCGCCCGGATCGCGTCGAGAAGCGTCCACATCCGCGACGGCGAGATCGTGGAAGACAGCGCCGTCGCGGCGTGAGGCTAGGCCGGGGATCGGGCTCGGAAGGCCGTGGGTGACCGGCCGGTCGCGCGCCGGAAGAACCGCGCGAAGTACGCCGGGTCTTTGAATCCGAGGGCATAGCCCACCTCGGCGGCACTCGCCTCGGTGTGGACGAGCTGCCTCTTCGCCTCCAGCGCCAGCCTTTCGCGGATCACCGCGCCCGCGGTGCGGCCGAGGTGCCGCCGCGAGAGATGGTTCAAGTGACCTACCGTGATCCGCAGGCGGCGCGCGTAGTCCGCTGGACGGTGGTGCTCGCGGAAGTGCCGCTCGATGAGACTCCGCAGGCGCAGAGCGGTGGCGTTTTCCCGCGGCGGTTCCCCCACGCGATCGCCATAGGCTCGTGAAAGCTGGATGAGGGTCTCGTAGAGCGCCGCGCGGAGAGCGTGCGGCGAGTCCGCCCGCAGCCTGTGGATCTCGCGCTGCATGGCCCGGAGCCGCCCTCCCAGCATGCGGGCCCCTTCAGGCCGGAGGCTCAGGTGGAGGTCGCCGCCGTCGCGATGGAAGTAGGGGAGAGTGAACAGGAACAGGGGATCCTTGAAGAATTCCTCCACGAAGTCCGCGGTGAAGAAGAGGCACAGGCCGTCCAGGTTTCGAACCAGCCACTGCCGCGGCTGCCCTGGGCTTGTGAAGAAGACCTCGCCCGGCCTCACCGCGTAGGTCCGCCCGTCGAGGACGAGCGTCCCGCGACCTCGGGTCGCCAGGAAGATCTCGTAGAACGACAGAACGTGGGGCGCGCCGTGGGTCTCGAAGGACTTCACTCCGGCGGTGCGGATCACGTCGATGAGGAGTTCGCGGCCGTACTTCGTCCGGTGGAATTCAATCGGGCGAATCCTTGGCGCGTGTTCTCCGGGCGTCTTCATGCGATCCACGAAAAGTACCAGCATCCCCGCCTTCCGTCCATTCCCTCCGGCGCCGTCGCGTCCGTACCATCCCGCCATGCTGACCACTCTTCTCGTCCTCGCCGCCGCCGCCGCGTCCCCAAAGGATCTCCCCTTCACCGACGGCCTGTGGAAGACCAGCGACCCGAAGGCCCGCGTGGAAACCGTGGGCGGCCGTACGGCCCTGCGCCTCACCACCGCGACCTCCACCCGCCGCGATGTCGACTTCGCCGACGGCACGATCGAGTTCGACCTGTGGTCGACGGGCGAACGCGCTTTCGCCTACCTCCACTTCCGCATGCAGTCTGACGACGAGTTCGAGGCCATCTACTTTCGCCTTCACAAGTCGCGCCTGCCCGACGCGAGCCAGTACGACCCCTTCTATCAGGGGCTCGGCAACTGGCAGCTCTTCCACGGCCCCGACTCGACCGCCGCGGTGGACCTCACCCCGGGCCGCTGGATCCACGTGAAGCTCGAGCTTCAGGGCGAGAAGGCCGCTCTCTTCGTGGGGGACTCGCGCGAGCCGGTGCTCGCTGTTCCGAAACTCGCGCGCGGCCGCAAGGGGGGCTTCATCGCGCTTCGGTCGTTCCTCGGCGCCAACATCAAGGGTGCGGTCGAGCCGCCGTCGAGTTTCGCGAACGTGACCATCCGCCCCGACGTCGTCGACTACGACTTCTCGAAGATCGTGGAGACGAAGATCCCGCCCCTTCCCGGCCTGGTCACGAAGTTCCGTCTCTCTCCGGCCTTCGTGCCGCCGGACGGTCCCGTGCGTACGCTCGCGGGGCCTGCGGGTGAGCCATCGACCTGGCCGCTCGCGAGCGTCCCCCCCTCCGGCCTCGCCATCTTCGGCAGCCAGGTTGAAGTTCCGGCGAAGGCTCGGCGCTACGCGACCGTCGCCGCGTTCCGGGTCCGCGCGGAGGCGGACGGCGTGAAGCGCCTTCGCATCGGCTTCAGCGACGAGGTAAGCGTCTTCCTGAACGGGCAGATCCTCTTTTCCGGAGATCAGCGCTATATCTTCAATTTCCCCCGGCAGGAGGGGTTGATCCACCTCGATCAGGCCTCGGTCTACCTGCCGCTCAAGAAGGGCGACAACGACGTGAGGCTGGTGGTGTCCGAGGTTTTCGGCGGCTGGGGACTCATGGCCCAGTTCGAGGACGCCTCGGGGTTGATGATCGAACCCTGAACGTCCGGACCGTCCGCAATTGGGACGGGCGATCCCACCGGTGGCCGCAGTTGCGCGGCTTTCATGGCCTCCAGGCGTCTGACGGCGTGGCACAGGATTTGTTACGTTCAGTCCCATGAACGTCCATCAGATCCTCCAGGACACCAGGATGGCGCTGCGCGTCATGGCGCGCGAGAAGGGTTTCACCCTCGCGGCACTCCTGTCCCTCGCTCTCGGCATCGGCGCCAACACGGCGCTTTTCTCCGTGGTGTCGGGAGTTCTCCTGAAGCCCCTGCCGTACCCGGAGGCCGATCGCATACTGCGCGTCTCCGAGTTTCACCCCGGGGCCACGTCCGCGATCTCCGGCGGCCTGCTTACGAACTTCACGTACCACGCCTGGAAGGACGCGAAGACCATCGAGGACATCGGCGGCTTCCGGTCGCAGCGCTTCACCGAGACGAGCGGCCCCGAGCCCGTGAAGATCGCGGGCAGCGCGCTCACCCCGTCGGCCTTCCGCGTCCTCGGCGTTCGTCCCGCGCTCGGCCGTCTCTTCGTCGACGAGGATGCGGTGGAGAACGCTCCCGGCGTGGCGGTGATCTCCGACGGTCTGTGGCGCGAGAGGTTCGGCGCCGAGGCATCGGTCCTCGGGCGCAGCCTCATCCTGGACGGCAAACCGCACACCATCGTCGGGGTTGCTCCCCGGGACTTCTATTTCCCCGATCGTGAAGGGCGGATCTTCACCCCCTACAGCATCTCCCTGGGCTCGGCCGATCCGGCTCACCAGTCCGTCGCCTTCTTCGGCGCCATCGCGAAGCTGCGGGACGGCGTGACCCCGCAGCAGGCCGCGGAAGAGGGGACCCTCCTCGCGCGGGCGCAGAAGCGGCCTCCGGTGGTCGACGCCGTCTTCGGCAAGGGCGGCCCGGTGACGGTAAGGGCCGATCGCTGGCTCGACGACATCACCTCGCGGATCCGCCCCGCGCTCGCGGTCTTCGGCGCGGGCGCGCTGTTCATCCTTCTCATCGCCTGCTCGAACGTGGCGAGCCTTCAACTCACCCGCGGGGTGTCGCGCCAGCGCGAACTCGCGGTGCGCGCGTCCCTCGGCGCGAGCCGCGGGCGTCTGCTGACTCAGCTGATGGTCGAGAGCCTGGTGCTCGTCGCCATTGGCGGCGCCGGCGGGTTACTGGTGTCGAGCGCGCTCCTCGCCGTCCTCCCCGGGCTCGCGCCCGCCACCTTCCCGCGGATCGACGACATCGCCGCGGATGGCGCCAGCACTTTCTTCGCCTTCGCCGCGACCTTGCTCGCGGGCGTTCTCTCCGGGCTTCTGCCCGCCTTGCGGGCCTCGCGCACCTCTCCGGCGCCATCGTTGCGCGAGGGGGCGGGGGCTTCTTCGAGCATCGCCACCCAGAAGACGCGGGCCGGGCTCGTGGCCCTGGAGGCCGCGCTGGCCGTGGTGCTGCTGGTGGGCGCGGCCTTGCTGTTCCGCAGCTTCGGCGCATTGCTGAGCGTCGATCCCGGATACGACACCGACCAGGTCCTCATCGCGCGACTCGATCCGGGCGGCGTAGAGCGCGAGGCGGAGGCCAGCCGTCAGATCGCCGAGCGCATCATCGAGCGCGTGCGCGCGCTGCCCGGCGTGCTCGCCGCGGGGGCGAGCAACATGGCGCCCTTCGATCCTTCCACCGCGGTGAGAAGTTTCACTCTGCCCTCCACATCGGCGGCGGGAGGGCAGGTGGAGGCGCGCGCCACCGCCTACACCGTGACTCCGGGCTTCGCGGAGGCCCTCTCCCTTCGCGTCAGGCAGGGCCGCGCCTTCACGGCGGCCGACGTCTCCGGCGGCATCGAGCCGCTCATCGTGAACGAGGAGTTCGTGCGCCTCTATCTGAACGACGGACGGCCGGTCGTGGGCCGGCGCCTCCTTGGCCTCCTCAACGGGCGTCCGGAGGAGCCGGTAGAGATCGTGGGCGTGGTGCAGAACCTCCTCAAGAACGGCCTCGACCAGAAGCCCCTTTCCGAGATGTTCTCCCTGGCCCGCTCCGGTCGCGGCCTTCCCGGATGGTTTCATGTCGCGATCCGCACCCAGGGCGACCCCGCTGTGCTTGCTCCCCAGGTCCGGGCCATCGTGCACGAAGTCGACCCGCTTTCCGCGGTGGAGACGGCGACCCTGACGAGCCGCCTCCAGGCTTCGGTCGCGCAGCCGCGCTTCGCGGCGTCGACCGTGGGTGTTTTCGCCCTGCTCGCGCTGATCCTCTCCGCGGCCGGCCTTTATGGAACGCTGTCCTACAGCGTCTCTCAGCGAACCCGCGAGATCGGCGTCCGCTCGGCCCTCGGAGCCACCCGCGGCGACATCGCGCGCCTCATCTTCCGCCAGGGCCTGAGTGTGGCTGCAGCCGGCCTCGCCCTCGGAGTGCTCGCCTCCGCCAGTCTCGCGAAGCTCCTCGAGAAGATGCTCTTCGGCGTGACGCCGAGGGACCCCGTGGCCTTCCTGGTGGCCCCGTGCCTGCTTCTCCTTGCCGCGTCGCTTGCCTGCCTGGTGCCCGCGTGGCGCGGAGCGGGTGTGGAGCCGACCGAAGCCCTGCGCTGCGAGTAGCAGCACCCCGCTCAGGCGGGACTGCCGAGGACCGCCTTGAAGCCCGCGGCCGCCCGCGCCAAGGGGTTCATGAAACGATGTCGGGTCAGGGCCATGCTCGATCTCCTCTTCCCGGGAGCCGAGTCTGGCACGTTTGCCGGAGTTCTATTTCGTGGCGCCGCTTCGTTCGGTCTGCAGGCGGCTTTCGAGGTTCTTTCGCGCGTTCGCCGCGTACGCGGCGCAGGCCTGCTTGTCGATCAGGGGGTCGGGAGCGGGCGCCGTTTCACGTCGCTTGAGCCGCTCGAAAAGTCCCGAGGCACTGGGGTGGGTGCTGAGCATCAGGTCGCAGGGCAGGGCCTCGACGGTGGCGATGCTGCGTTTGAACGTCTCGCTCACATCCTTGTGGGACTTGTCGCCCGTGAATCGGAACCCGTCGAGCGCCACCGCGGTCAGGCTGTCCGCGTAGACGAGATCGACGCAGGACCCCCCTTCGCACGATTTCCAGGTCCACGTCGTGCTCCCGGGCGTGTGCCCAGGGGTCAGGTGCGCGGTGATCGCGGTGTCGCCCACGCGGACTTCCTCCTTGTCCTTCACCACCCGAACCGCGCTCACCTTCGGGAAAGACCCGTCCTTGCCGTCCTTTCCGAACTGGGGATCGTCGGGCGTAGGCATCCCCGACTGAAGCGCCGCTGCTCCAGAAGCGCTCGCGGCGACGGTGGCGCCGCTGTCCCGCTGCAGACGGGCGATGCCGCCCGCGTGGTCGTAGTGGGCGTGCGAGTTGACGATCAGCCTGATGTCCTCGACCTTGAAGCCGAGGCTGCGGATGTTGCCCTCGATGAGCGGGGCCGACTGGGGGAGGCCGCCATCGAGGAGGATGAGGCCCGCGTTCGTCTGGATGAGCACCGCGGAGAGGCCGTGCGGGCCCACGTAGTACGAGCGCCCGTGGAGCTTGAAGGGCGCCTGGGGCTGGTTCCATTCATCGCAGCTGTCGCAGACCTTCGGCGGGTCGGCGACGGGCGCCTGGGTGGGGGTGGCGGCGGATGGGAGGAGGGCGGACGCCAGGAGCAGGCTCTGAAGGTTCATGGGGGCACTTTAGAGGAGACGCGGGGGGATGCATTTGAGCTATTCCCGCCCTCTTCCGGTGGTGGCAGAGTCATGGGGGCGGGGCTGGCGGGCGAGGTCACCCGTTCCCAAAGGGGATCCTGGATGGAGAAGCCCCGATGACGAGCGAGTCCCATAC
The DNA here is from genome assembly GCA_019694155.1 of Vicinamibacteria bacterium. Lineage (GTDB taxonomy): Bacteria > Acidobacteriota > Vicinamibacteria > Fen-336 > JAGNNV01 > JAGNNV01. The sequence continues at coordinate 7,099 of JAIBCN010000055.1, forward strand.
GGAGCGAGCGCTCCGGCGGAGCGAGCGCTGGCTTCGCGCCATCATCGAGAACGAGCCGGAGTGCGTGAAGGTGGTGGCGCCGGGCGGAGAACTGCTCGAGATGAACCCGTCGGGCCTCGCCATGCTCGAGGTGGAGTCCGTGGCCGAGGTGAATTCCTATGGCCTCATTCGCTTCGTCCTGCCCGAGTACCGTCCCGCCTTCGCCGCCCTGCATCGGCGCGTGATGGGAGGGGAAAGCGGGCTTCTCGAGTTCGAAATCGTGGGCCTCCGCGGCGCGCACCGATGGCTCGAAACCCACGCCGTGCCGATCGTGGAGCCGGACAGCCAGACGCCGCTGCTGCTCGGCATCACCCGCGACATCACCGAGCGCAAGCAGGCGGAACGGGGCCTCAGTCTCGCGGCGAGCGTCTTCACACATTCGCGAGAGTCGATCACCATCACCGATGCGAAGGGCACCATCATCGAGGTGAACGAGGCCTTCACGCGGCTCACGGGCTACGCCCGGGAAGAAGTCCTCGGAAAGAACCCGCGCATTCTCAGCTCCGGTCGGCAAAGCCGGGAGTTCTATGCCGACATGTGGGCGGACCTCATCGAGAAGGGATACTGGTACGGCGAGATCTGGAACCGGCGCAAGAACGGAGAGATGTATGCCCAGATGCTCACGATCAGCGCGGTGCGCGACGCCCAGGGCCAGACCCAGCAGTACGTCGCCCTCTCCTCGGACATCACCGCGCTCAAGGAGCATGGCCAGAAGCTCGAGTACATCGCCCATTACGACGCGCTCACCACGCTGCCCAACCGCGTCCTCCTCGCCGACCGCCTGCAGCAGGCAATGACCCTGACCCTCAGGCGGGAGCAGCCCCTCGCCGTGGCCTATCTGGACCTCGACGGCTTCAAGACCGTCAACGATCGCTACGGGCACCAGACCGGCGACCAGCTTCTCGTGGCCGTGGCCGCCGCCATGAAAGAGGTATTGCGGGAGGGCGACACGCTCGCCCGCCTGGGCGGCGACGAATTCGTGGCCGTGCTCGTCGACCTTGAGAACGTCGAGGCCGCCCTGCCCATCCTCGACCGCCTTTTGGCCGCCGCCTCCCGTCCCATGAACGTGGAGGGCCTCGAGCTCCAGGTCTCGGCGAGCCTCGGCGTCGCCTTCTACCCGGAGGGCAAGGAAGTCGATGCGGATCAGTTGCTCCGGCAGGCCGACCAGGCCATGTACCAGGCCAAGCTCGCCGGCAAGAACCGGTATCACCTCTTCGACGCCGTTCAGGACAGCAGCATCCGCAGCCACCACGAGAGCGTGGATCGCATCCGCCGCGCGCTCGGTGATCGCGAGTTCGTCCTGCGCTACCAGCCGAGGGTCGACCTCTTCAGCGGGCGGGTGGTGGGCGCCGAGGCCCTCATCCGATGGCGGCATCCCGACCGGGGTCTCCTTCTTCCCGCCATGTTCCTGTCCACCATCGAGGAGCATCCGCTGGCCGTGGAGGTGGGTGAGTGGGTGATCGAGTCCGCCTTGCGGCAGATCGAGGTCTGGCAGGCGGGTGGCCTCGATCTGCCGGTGAGCGTCAACGTGGGCGCCCGCCAGCTGCAGCAGGCGGGCTTCGTGGAGCGTCTGCGCAACATGCTCGCCGCTCATCCCCTGGTGCGCCCGTCGGACCTGGAACTGGAAGTGCTCGAGACGAGCGCCCTTCAGGACCTGGTGCGGATTTCGAGCGTCATCGCGGCCTGCGGCGAGTTCGGTGTGACTTTCACTCTCGACGATTTCGGCACCGGCTATTCGTCGCTCACCTACCTGAAGCGGCTGCCCGTCGCCCGCCTGAAGATCGACCAGAGCTTCGTGCGCGACATGCTCGAGGACCCGGACGACCTCGCCATTCTCGAGGGTGTCCTTGGCATGGCCGCGGCCTTTCGCCGTGAGGTCGTCGCGGAGGGCGTCGAGACGCCCGAGCAGGGAGCCATGCTCCTGCAGCTCGGATGCCGGCGGGCCCAGGGTTTCGGCATCGCGCCGCCCATGCCGCCCCACGAGGTGCCCGCCTGGGCCGCGGCCTGGCGCGCCGATCCTTCGTGGGGCCGCCTGCCCGCCGTGAACCGCGATGATCTGCCGCTCCTTTTTGCGAGCGCGCGCCACCGTGCCTGGATCGGCCTCGTGGAGGGGCATCTGTCGGGCGGAAAAGAGGCTCTGCCGCCACTCGATCATCACCAGTGCCACATCGGCCGGTGGCTGGATGGCAAGGGTCTGGCCCGCTACGGCGGGCATCCGGCGTTCCAGGCCATCGGGCCCCTCCATCGTGACGCCCACGCCCTCGTGACCGAGCTGCTGTCGCTGGAGAGCCAGGGGCGCAGTCCTGAGGCTCGCGCGCGGCTTGGGGAGCTTCACGCGATCGCGGAGAGGCTGATCGGGCAGTTCGGGGTTTTGTGTCGCGAGGCCGGAGCGGGCTCCTCGGCCCCCGCGCGCGGCCTGGGGCGCTCGCGGCACGAGCCCGCCTCCTGAGCGGGCGCCTGCCGCCCGCATGGTAAAAGCAGGCCATGACCGTTGAAGACGAATTGCTGCCCACGAAAGACGGCTACGACCGCTGGGCCGAGATCTACGACGAGGAAGTCAACCCGCTGGTGATGATCGAGGAGCCGGAAGTGGCGGCGGCGCTCGGCGACGTGAACGGCCTCGCCATCCTCGACGTGGGCTGCGGCACCGGCCGCCATGCCGTGCGCCTCGCGAGCGCCGGCGCACGAGTCACCGGCCTCGATTTCTCAAGCGGCATGCTCGAGAAGGCGCGCGCCAAGCCGGGCGCCGATCGGGTCCACTTCGTCCATCAGGACGCCTCGGGCATCCTGCCATTCGAGGATCGGTCCTTCGATCGCGTCATTTCCTGCCTGGTGGTGGATCACGTGCGCGACCTCGCCGCGTTCTTCGGCGAGCTTCATCGGGTGTGCCGGGACGACGGCTTCATCGTGGTCTCCGTCATGCATCCGGCCATGATGCTGAAGGGGGTGCAGGCGCGCTTCCATGACCCCCGCACGGGCGCCCGCGTCTTTCCGCAGAGCGTTCCGAACCAGATCTCCGACTACGTGATGGGCGCGCTCGAGGCCGGCCTCCGCATCAGGCACCTCTCCGAGCATGCGGTGGGCGGGGACCTCGTGGCCCGCGCGCCCCGGGCCGAGAAGTACCTCGGCTGGCCCATGCTTTTCCTGATGACGGCCACCCCCGCAGTCCGCTGACCACGCCCCGCCCGCCGGCTCCTCACCCGTGGGCGCCTGACGTCCTCCGAACCGGGTGCCGCTACCTGCCGCGCTCGTTCCGGTGGACCTTCCCGCCCTTCATCACGAAGACCGGCTTCTCGGTGGCCCTGATGTCGGCCAGCACGTCGCCCGGCACCGCCACGATATCCGCCTGCTTGCCCGCCTCGATCGTGCCCGTGATCCGATTGACCCCGAGCAGAACGGCGGCCGAGGGGCCGGTGAGGAGGGCGGCCCCCGCGCTCATGCCATGCTCGACCATCAGCGCGTACTCTTCGGCGTTCTTACCGTGCGGGCTCACCGCGGTGTCGGTGCCGAAGGCGATCTTCACGCCCAGGGCGAGAGCCCGCTTGAAGGACGCCGACCGCGCTTCGAGCGCGGCTTTCGCCTTGGCCGCGATCTCCGGCGGATACTGTCGCGTGGCCTTGCGCCCGCCCGCGTACTCGCCGGCCATGAGCGTCGGCACGAGGTAGGTGCCCTTCTGCTTCATCATCTGAAGCGCCTCCTCGTCGAGGAAGCTGCCGTGCTCGATGGAGTCGATGCCCGCGCGGATCGCGACTTTCGCGCCCTCGGCCCCGTGCGCATGCGCCGCCGTCTTCAGCCCCAGCCGGTGCGCCTCGTCTACCAGCGCGTCCATCTCCGCCTGGGTGATCTGCGGCGAGTCCACCGCGTCGCCGAGCGAGAGCACACCGCCCGTGGCGCACACCTTGATGACGTTCGCGCCGTACTTGTGCTGGATGCGCACCGCGTCGCGGAACTGGTCGGGCCCGCTCGCGATGCCTTCCGCGATGCCCGGTTCCTTCCCGAACGCCATATAGGGAAACCCGCCGTTGTCGCAGTGTCCACCGCGCGCCCCCAGCGAGTGCGCGGCGGTCAGGATCCGCGGCCCGGGCACCACGTCGTCGTTGATGCTGTTGCGCAGACCGATGTCGATCCAGTCCCCGGCCCCCACGTTGCGCACGGTGGTGAACCCCGCGTCCAGGGTGCGCCGGGCGAACACCGTGGCGCGGATCGCCTGCTCGGCCACGGTCTGCCGCAGCCCATCGATGGCGTCCTTGTACCAGTTGTCGCTCGACTCCCCCGTGATGTGCACATGCGCGTCGATGAATCCCGGCAGCAGGGTGGCGTCGCCGAGGTCCATCACGCGGGCGCCCGGGGGAATCGGAATCCCGGATCCCGCGGCCTTCACCTTGCCCGCTTCGACGATCACGACGCCGTTCGCCACCGACGTCTCGCGCGTGCCGTCGAACAGGCGCGCCGCCTTGAGTGCGATGACCTCGGGCCTGGGCGGCGCCGGGGGAGCCGCGGTCTGGGCGCCGGCGGCGAGGGGGAGGAGCAGGAGCAGGGCGAGGGAGAATCGGGCGTTCATGACCCGGGATTCTACGAGCCCCGGGCGGCAGCCTACGGTTTCATGTAAGCCTGAAGCCGGTACTTCTCAACCAGCCGTCGGATAACGCCTGGGAGCACGCCCGCTCTGCGCGCGGCGTCCTGCACCTCGACGCCCTTCTTTTCGAGCCCCGCCTGCAGGCCGGCCATTTCCGCTTTCAGGGCTACGCATTCGGGCAGGTCCTTGCTGGAGAGCGTGCCTTGAATCTGATTTCCATACACGTCTCTGAAGGGCACGGTGCTGGTGCCGACGCAGGACTTCGCGTAGCGGGCCTGGCCTTCGCCGAGTCGGCGCGCGTCCTCGGCCATCTGCTCGAGTGTCGGAGTCATCGCGACCACCTGGTCGCCTTGCATGTCCATCGAGGATCGGCCCTCGGCGACCGGAGAGGGGGAGGGAGCGGCCGCGATTGGCGGGGCGGAAGGTGAAGTGCGATCGGTCTCGCGTCTCGTCGTGGTCGCGGCTTCCATCGGCGTCTCCCGGGCGGTAATGGAGAGCGCCGCCAGCGCGGCTTGAATCGATGGGTCGACCGAGGGTTGGGGTAGGGGTTGCTCGCTTGCGGGCGGCTGCGGAGTGGTGAAGACCACCGCGGGGGTCGCGGGCGGCGCGACCGGGGTTGCCACGCGGGACTTGTCCACGGCGATGTACGCAGCCAGCGCCCCTGCAACCAGCCAGCCCAGCCACGGCGTGACACCTTTCGCGTTCATTGCGATACCCGGACCTTAGCAGCACGCGCAGAGGCCGAGGGGCTCTCGATTCCTTCTTGGGCTCAGACGGGGGCCGTCGTGCGCAACACGATCTTGCCTTGCGATCGGCGGCTCTCGAGCAGGCGGTGCGCTTCCGCCGCGTCGGCGAGGGGCAGCGTATGCCCGATATGCACCCGAAGCTCGCCCGCGGCCACCCATTGCAGCAGTTCCTCGCGCGCTCGCGAGAGTTCCGCGGGTGGATGAGCCCCCAGGCCGAACGCGCTGACCTTCAGGGACCTTCCGTACAGAGCGTCGGGATCGACGGGATGGGGCGCGCCGCTCGCGTCGCCGAAGAAGATGAGATGACCATAAAGGCCGAGGAGGGCGAGGCTTTGATCCTGGGTCGCGCGCCCCACCGAGTCGAACACGGCATCCACGGTGGGGACGCCGCGCACGCCGCGAATCCCTTCAGCGAGGCCCTCGCCGTAGGGAAGGGGTGTGGCGCCCATCGAACGGATCAGGTCGAGCTTGGCCGGCGACGATGCCGTTCCGAAGACCACGACCCCTCGGCGGCGGAGCATCTGAATGAGCAGCAGGCCGACCCCGCCGGCGGCGGCGTGCACCAGGGCGCTTTGCCCCGCGGCAAGAGAGGTGGCGAAATGAGCGAGGCCGTACGCGGTGAGCCCCTGCACCGGCAGAGCGGCGGCTACGTCGAGAGCGATGGCATCGGGTACACGGAAGAGCGAGTGGGCGGGGGCTACCGCATACCCGGCGTAGGCGCCCGAGGACTCGAAGGACCAGAAGGCGACGCGCGCGCCGGACCACGAAGGGTCGACGCCCTCGCCCAGCCCGTCCACCACGCCCGCGCCCTCGTTCCCCGGGATCCAGGGCAGAGCGGGGATCCGGTAAAGGGCGCGCCGGCGCTCGGTGTCCGAGAAGTTGACGCCCGCGACCTCCATGCGCACGCGCACCTGTCCCGGCCCCGGCGTGGGCTCGGGAGCGTCGCGGAATTGCAGCACCTCGGGCTCCCCGAACCTTTCGACCACGATGGCTTTCATCGCCTGCGTCACGCCCGGCTCGCCACGAGGTTCAGGTGATGAGCGTTGTGATACAGCGTGAAGAAGAGCATCTCGCGCACGGTGAGAGTGCCGAGGGCGGGATGCGGCAACAGGTGGCGGTCGAGCGCCTCCTCGTCCCACCTCGCGATCCGCGCGCGCAGATCGGCGTTCGCCGCGCGCCAGGAGCCGAGCACCGAGTCGCGGTAGGCGGCGGCGTCTTCCGGCGCCGCCTGCGGCGAGGGCGCGAAGCGGCCCGCGGTCGCACCGGCGGCCAGCCGCGCGAGGTAGGCCTCGCGCAGGGCCTCGAAGGACCGGGAGGCGCGGGCCCCGCGCCCGAAACGCAACCGCAGGACGAACCGAGGCAGGCCGAGAGCGAGGGCCACCGGCCGCACGGACTTCGAGAGGTGCCGGACGTGCTCGGCGGGGGATCACTTCGCCCCCTGCGGGCGAACGAATACGTCGGCGGGCAGCGATCGCAGGTATGCCTCGCACTCCTCGTGCAACCGCTCGAGCTCACCGGAGATCTGCGTTCCGTTCGACGGTGTTCCCGTCCCGAATCTGTCGCTCATGACATTCCTCTGTGTCCAGTGTCGCGCCTCATCGGATGATGCCCCGCTCCCGAAGCAGAGCGGCCACCCCTTCTCGACTCTCCGAATACGCCGCCCACACGGACTGGCCCCAGGCATGGATCGCGGCGTCGCGTTCCGCCCCCTCAGGCGCCTTCATCACGTCGATGGCCGTCATCGTGCCGCGGCTCGCGGGCAGGGCGAAGCGCGGCCATGTCTCCCTCCTCTGCCCGAGCTGCATGTGAATCCGCTGCACCTGCTTCCCGGACACCTGCCGCTCCGTCATGAGGAAGAGGCCCACGAGCGCGAACGTGATCCTGATCGGCTTCGTGCTCTCGTCCGCGTGCTGCGCCGCGAAAGCGTCAACGGCGTGCTGGTGGATGAAGGTGGCATCGCGGCGGGTCAGCGTATAGGCGCACAGCGCGTCGAAGGCGTCCTGCTCCTCGGTCGTCATGCCTGGGCGAGCCCGGGTAGGGCGTTCCCGATCGCGCGGCCCCGTTTTTTTCCCAAGGCCGCCTACCTTCGAACCTGGTATCGCAGAGCCACCATCCCGCTCGTGTAGCCCTTCACCTCCGTAAGGTGCAGGGCTACGTCCCGGTCGAGCCGGTCGAAGAAGGGGATCCCATCGCCGATCAGGACGGGCACGATCGAATAGCGAACCTCGTCCGCGAGGCCCAGGCGAAGACACTCGCCGGAGAGGGCCCCTCCTCCCACGAACCAGATGCCTCGAAACGCGGGCCGCAGCCGTCCATTCACGAGCTCGGCGAGATCGCCGGAATAGAACTCGACCGTCTCCCGCTTCCGCGGCAGCGCGCGGCGGGTGAGCACGAAAGTGGGCTTGTCGCCGTAGGCCCATCCCAACCCCTTCGCCTCGAAAGCCAGAGCCGTCTCATAGGTGCGCGACCCCATGACGTAGCAGTCGATCGTCTTCAGAAAAGCCGCGACCGACGCCGCATCCATGGTCTCGCCGCCCGCGAACTCGTCGCGGGTCTCGAGCCATTCGACGCCCCCGTCCTTGC
>JAIBCN010000213.1 GCA_019694155.1 Vicinamibacteria bacterium
CGGCCACCCAGATGCTCGAGAGCATGATCGATCGCGCGCGGCCCACCCGCGCGGAGGCCTCGGACGTGGCGAACGCCATCCTCGACGGCACCGATGCGGTGATGCTGTCTGCGGAGACGGCGTCCGGCCACTTCCCGGTGGAATCCGTGGAAACCATGGCGCGCATCGCCGGCTACACCGAGGAGAACGACGAGTTTCAAAGTCCGTCGCGGCTCGCCGGGTCCTCGGGGTCAGCGGTCGGACGGGCGCTCGCCCGGGTGGCGTCCACCGTGGCCCTCGAACTCCAGGCCCCCTGGATCATGGTGTTCACGGAGACCGGCTCGACCGCGCGCCACGTGTCGGGCTTCCGGCCGCGCGCCCGGATCGCCGGAGTGACGCCATCGGAAAAGGTGCATCGCCGCCTGGCCCTTCAGTGGGGCGTGATCCCGGTCCTCCTCCCCACTGTGAGCGACACCGACGGCCTGCTTCTTGCCGGCGAAGAGGCGCTCCGCCGGGCCGGCCACCTCAAGTCGGGCGACCGCATCGTGATTCTCGCGGGCCAGAGCCACACCGCGGGCGCCACCAATCTCCTCAAGGTGCACACCGTCCGCTAGACGAAAAAATGGCCGCTCCGAAGAGCGGCCATGGTCGTGTCGGTCGGGAGACGACGACTACGGGGTGACGCCGGAACGCAGATGCGTGGTCAGGCCGGCGACCACGCCCCAGTCACCCTGGAAGTCGACCAGGCCGCGGCGGGCGGCGACATAGAACCGGGTGTCCTTGCCGAACAGGCTGTGCTGATACTGGAGGCCACCGCGACCCTCGCGCTTGGAAATGGCTCCCGGCACGCCGTCGCCGAAATAGCCGCCGGCGTCGACGAAGACCTCGAAGCTCTGAGCCACCTTGTAGGCGATGGACCCGGAAAGGGAGGCGAAGTCGCGCTGCTCGTGCGCGCGCAGGGGCTCGTCCTGAATGGCGAGCCCTCCGCTCCCGGCCACGGTGAGCTTCTCGGTCTTGTATCCGACGAGAAGAGCCGCGGAGAGGCGGATGGTGTTCGGGCCAAGGCCATTGCCAAAGCTGGTGTTGGGGAGGGTCACCTCGAACTGCGTGGCCACGGCGGGAGAGGCGCCGACTTCACCCTTCTTGAGGCCGAGCTTCGCACGGAGCGTGGCGTCGCCCCAGTCGGAGATGGTCTTGTTGTACCGGGGGTCCTTGATCGCGTACGTCTGGGTGTTGAACTCGACGCCGAACTCGGCGCGCTCCGACGGAACGTAGTAGAGGCGGACCAGAGGGCCGTCGATGCGCGTGCGCTCATGGATTCGGCCGCTCTCGGAGTAGCTCAGGTAGTTCGGTTCCTTCCCGATGGTCATTCCGAGAATATCGAGCCCGACGTGGCCGGGGGCTTCGATGAAGGCGCTCGGGGTCAGCATGGGACCGGTCTGCGCGGAGGCCGTGGAGCCGAGCAGCGCGAGAGCGGCGATGGTTGCGAATCGACGAAGTGAAAGCAAAGGGGTTTTCCTCAGAAACAGTTTTCTCGAGATGGGATTTCGGGCACGACCTCACGAATCCTCCCAGCAGACCTGGCTTGCGACCATGCACGAACGGCGGAGGCCAAACGAAGGCTCCGTCTCGCCGGGTCGCTATACTCGCGACCTTGAGCACCTCCAAGGGGGATCCGAGGCGAAGAGTCTACTCGAACCGACGATTGAAGATCGCGGTTCTCCTGCTCATCCTCATGAGCCTGCCCCTCGTGGGCCTGTTCGGCTTCACCCTCTGGGTGTTCGTCAGGAGCAGCGCTCTCGTGGACGCCCGACTGGCGGAAGCCCGGAATCGGGTGCCCACCCGGGTCTACTCGCGGCCGGTCTCCATCAGGACGAGCGACCGCATGGACCCTGAGAGCTTCGCGTCGATCCTGAACGCGCTCTCCTACCAGGAGACGGAAAAGCCCGAGCCCGGACCCGGGGAGTTCCGGCTGGCGGAAGGAAGCATCACGTTGAGGCCTCGCGGCGCCTCGACGGCCCCCACCACAGCCGAGTCGGCGCCCCCGCCGGCGACCGCCCCGGAAGATGCGGTGGTGGTGACCTTCGAGAAGCCCAAGACGGGCGGCGAGATCGTGAAGTCGATGAAGGCCCTGAAGACAGGCAAAGACCAGAAGGTCCTCACCCTGGAACCCGCCTTGATCTCGTACCTGTTCGAGGGCGAGGAAAGAGAGAAGCGCCGGTTCGTCAAGTACGACGAATTGCCCCGCCACCTGGTGGAGGCCGTCCTCGCCATCGAGGACCGGCGTTTCTTCCAGCACCCCGGCTTCGACCCTTTCCGCATCGTGGGCGCCGCTCTCCGGAACCTGAAGCCGGGCGGCAACCTGCAGGGCGGAAGCACCCTCACCCAGCAGTTCGTGAAGAACTTCTTCCTCACCCCGGAGAAGAACCTGAAGCGGAAGGTCCAGGAAGCGGTTCTTTCCTTCGTGCTGGAGCGGCGCGCCTCCAAGAAGGAGATCTTCGAACTGTACGTGAACGAGATCTACCTCGGCCAGGTGGGATCGTTCAACATCAACGGCATGGGAGAGGCGTCGCGGGTCTTCTTCCAGAAGGACATCGCGAATCTGTCGGTCACCGAGTCGGCCCTCCTCGCGGGAATGATCCAGTCGCCCAACCCCTACAACCCGATGCGGCACCCCGACCGGGCCCAGGCGAGGCGGAACGCCGTGCTGCGGGCCATGGCCGACGAGGGCTTCATCACCTCGGACGACCTTGGCCGGCTTTCCGCCGAACCCGTGCAGGTCCGCTCCAAGTCGAGCCCGGGGCTCGATGCCCCCTACTTCATCGACCTCGTGCGCCGCGATCTCAAGACGAAGTTCGGCGAGAACGGATTCCACAACCTGAAGGTCGAGAGCACGCTCGACCTCCGGCTTCAACGGGTGGCCCAGGAGACGCTCGAAGCGGGCCTCGCCGATCTCGACA
>JAIBCN010000219.1 GCA_019694155.1 Vicinamibacteria bacterium
CGGCCACCCAGATGCTCGAGAGCATGATCGATCGCGCGCGGCCCACCCGCGCGGAGGCCTCGGACGTGGCGAACGCCATCCTCGACGGCACCGATGCGGTGATGCTGTCTGCGGAGACGGCGTCCGGACACTTCCCGGTGGAATCGGTGGAGACCATGGCTCGCATCGCCGGCTACACCGAGGAGAACGACGAGTTTCAGAGCCCGTCGCGACTCGCCGGATCCTCGGGTTCAGCGGTCGGGCGGGCGCTCGCGCGAGTGGCGTCCACCGTCGCCCTTGAACTCCAGGCCCCCTGGATCATGGTGTTCACGGAGACGGGCTCGACGGCGCGCCACGTGTCGGGCTTCCGGCCGCGCGCGCGGATCGCCGGAGTGACGCCCTCGGAGAAGGTGCACCGGCGCCTGGCTCTTCAGTGGGGCGTGATCCCGATCCTCCTCCCCACGGTGAGCGACACCGACGGCCTGCTCCTTGCCGGCGAAGAGGCGCTGCGCCGCGCCGGCCACCTCAAGTCCGGCGACCGCATCGTGATCCTCGCGGGCCAGAGCCACACAGCGGGCGCCACCAATCTGCTCAAGGTTCACACCGTCCGCTAGACGAAAAAATGGCCGCTCCGAAGAGCGGCCATGGTCGTGTCGGTCGGGAGACGACGACTACGGGGTGACGCCGGAACGCAGATGCGTGGTCAGGCCCGCAACCACACCCCAGTCGCCCTGGAAGTCCACCAAGCCGCGGCGAGCGGCGACATAGAACTTCGTGTCCTTGCCGAACATGCTGCGCTGGTACTGGAGACCGCCGCGACCCTCGCGCTTGGAGATGGCCCCGGGCACGCCGTCGCCGAAATAGCCGCCGGCGTCGACGAAGACTTCGAAGCTCTGCGCCACCTTGTAGGCGATGGACCCGGAAAGGGAGGCGAAGTCGCGCTGCTCGTGCGCGCGCAGGGGCTCGTCCTGAATGGCGAGCCCTCCGCTCCCGGCCACGGTGAGCTTCTCGGTCTTGTATCCGACGAGAAGAGCCGCGGAGAGGCGGATGGTGTTCGGGCCAAGGCCATTGCCAAAGCTGGTGTTGGGCAGGGTCACCTCGAACTGCGTGGCCACGGCGGGAGAGGCGCCGGCTTCACCCTTCTTGAGACCGAGCTTCGCGCGGAGCGTGACGTCGCCCCAGTCGGAGATGGTCTTGTTGTAGCGGGGATCCTTGATAGCGTAGGTCTGGGTGTTGAACTCGACGCCGAACTCGGCCCGCTCCGACGGAACGTAGTAGAGGCGGACCAGAGGGCCGTCGATGCGCGTCCGCTCCTGGAGCTTGCCGCTCTCGAAGTAGCTCAGGTAGTTCGGCTCTTTCCCGATGGTCATTCCGAGAATATCGAGCCCGACGTGGCCGGGGGCTTCGATGAAAGCGCTCGGGGTCAGCATGGGACCGGTCTGCGCGGAGGCCGTGGAGCCGAGCAGCGCGAGAGCGGCGATGGTTGCGAATCGACGAAGTGAAAGCAAAGGAATTTTCCTCAGAAACAGTTTTCTCGAGATGGGATTTTCGGGCACGACCTCACGAATCCTCCCAGCAGACCTGGCTTGCGACCATGTACGAACGGCGGAGGCCGACGAAGGCTCCGTCTCGCCGGGTCGCTATACTCGCGACCTTGAGCACATCCAAGGGGGATCCGAGGCGGAGAGTCTACTCGAACCGTCGATTGAAGATCGCGGTTCTCCTGCTCATCCTCATGAGCCTGCCCCTGGTGGGCCTGTTCGGCTTCACCCTTTGGGTGTTCGTGAGGAGCAGCGCCCTCGTGGACGCCCGGCTCGAGGAAGCCCGGAATCGGGTGCCTACCCGGGTGTACTCGCGGCCAGTCTCGATCCGGACGAGTGACCGGATGGACCCTGAGAGCTTCGCGTCGATCCTGAACGCGCTTTCCTACCAGGACACGGAAAAGCCCGAGCCCGGACCCGGCGAATTCCGGCTGGCGGTTGGGAGCATCACGTTGAGGCCTCGCGGCGCCTCGGCCACCCCCACCACGGCAGAGGCGGCTCCCCCGCCGGCGATCGCCCCGGAAGACGCGGTGGTGGTGACCTTCGAGAAGCCCAAAACGGGCGGCGAGATCGTGAAGTCGATCAAGTCCCTGAAGACGGGCAAGGACCAGAAGCTCCTCACCCTGGAACCCGCGCTGATCTCGTACTTGTTCGAGGGCGAGGAAAGAGAGAAGCGCCGTTTCGTCAAGTACGACGAATTGCCGCGCCACCTGGTGGAGGCCGTGCTGGCCATCGAAGACCGGCGCTTCTTCCAGCACCCCGGCTTCGACCCTTTCCGCATCGTGGGCGCCGCTCTCCGGAACCTGAAGCCGGGCGGCAACCTGCAGGGCGGAAGCACTCTCACCCAGCAGTTCGTGAAGAACTTCTTCCTCACCCCGGAGAAGAACCTGAAGCGGAAGATCCAGGAGGCGGTCCTTTCCTTCGTGCTGGAGCGGCGCGCCTCGAAGAAGGAGATCTTCGAACTGTACGTGAACGAGATCTATCTCGGTCAGGTGGGATCGTTCAACATCAACGGCATGGGAGAAGCGTCGCGGGTCTTCTTCCAGAAGGACATCTCGAACCTGTCGGTCACGGAATCGGCCCTCCTCGCCGGGATGATCCAGTCCCCGAACCCCTACAACCCGATGCGGCACCCCGACCGGGCACAGACGAGGCGCAACGCGGTGCTGCGGGCCATGGCCGACGAGGGCTTCATCACCGCGGACGATCTTGGCCGGCTTTCCGCCGAACCCGTGCAGGTCCGCTCCAAGTCGAGCCCGGGGCTCGATGCCCCCTACTTCATCGACCTCGTTCGCCGCGATCTCAAGACGAAGTTCGGCGAGAACGGATTCCACAACCTGAAGGTCGAGAGCACGCTCGACCTCCGGCTTCAACGGGTGGCCCAGGAGACGCTCGAAGCGGGCCTCGCCGATCTCGACA
>JAIBCN010000143.1 GCA_019694155.1 Vicinamibacteria bacterium
TCGCTCGGCGGGCGTGAAGCCCACCTTCGCTCCCACCTTTTAGCTGGGGGGCGTTGAACGGCCCTGCCCCCCAGTGGCCCGAGGCCAGGCTTCGCGCACCCCCGATCGCTTCGGCCGGAGTGAATCCGGCCTTCGCTCCTTCCTTCCTTCCTGGTCGTCGCAGGCGATTTCTCGATGCGGCACTTGGGCCCAAAGACGGAGCGGGGCCGGGCGCTGAGATGGGTCGCTGGCGACGAGGCGTGGCCCGGGGCCAGGCTGCGCGCTTGATCGCGAGTCGCAGAAACGCGTCGGTAAAGTTCGCGATCATCGAGCCGAGTAAGGAGGCACACGATTCCATCGTTCCGGTATTCCAGAGCCGACGCACGAGGCGTCCGCGGCGCGGCGAGCCCATCTCAGCGCTCGGCCCCGCGGGCCACAACTACCAAGCCCGCGAGATTGCTTCGGCCCGCTACACAACCGACTGGGGCCTCGCAATGACGACCGACGGAGCCTCTCTACCGTGACGCACTTGACTCGTGACCCGTCCTGCACCTTGCCCAATCCCGCTTGTCGGCCCCGCGTTGCGTCGCGTAAGTTGCCGCGATGATGACCTTGAATGGCGCGTTCCTCCGGGCGGCACTCCTCACCATCGCGGCCAGCGCGACCGCCGCCCAAACGGCGGCGCCCGGCGCGAAGCCCGCGGTCACCGAAGGCGACTTCCAGATCCGCAACTTCAGGTTCGACTCGGGCGAGACGCTGCCGGCCCTGAACCTCCACTACCGGACCCTCGGCCAGCCGGTTCGCGATGCGCGAGGCCGGGTCACGAACGCCGTCCTCATCATGCACGGCACCGGCGGCACGGGCGCGGGATTTCTGAGCGACAACTTCGGCGGCGTCCTTTTCGGACCCGGCCAGCCGCTCGACGCCGCGACTCACTACATCATCCTTCCCGACGCCATCGGGCACGGCAAGTCGACGAAGCCAAGCGACGGCCTCCACGCGAAGTTCCCGCGTTACGGCTATGGCGACCTCGTGACCGCGCAGTACCGGCTGCTCACCGAAGGCCTCAAGGTGGATCACCTGCGCCTCGTCATGGGCACTTCCATGGGTGGCATGCATACGTGGATGTGGGCGACGAGGTACCCGGCTTTCATGGACGCGGCCATGCCGCTCGCGAGCCTGCCCGTTCAGATCGCCGGCCGGAACCGCTTCTTCCGGCGCATGGTGAGCGACGCGATCCGCAACGATCCGGACTGGAAGAACGGCGAGTACACCGCGCAGCCGCGGGGACTCACCGCCGCCGTCTACACGCTCATCTTCATGACCAGCGTGCCCCTCCAGTGGCAGAAGCTCGCGCCCACCCGCGAGGCCGCGGACAAGCTCTTCGACCAGACCTTCGCCGCGCGCCTCGCCGCCAACGACGCGAACGACATGCTCTACCAGTTCGAGGCCTCGCGCGACTACAACCCCGAACCCGATCTCGAGAAGATCGTGTGCCCCCTGCTCGCCGTCAACTCCGCGGACGACCAGGTGAATCCGCCCGAGCTAGGGATTCTCGAGGCTCAGATCAAGCGGGTGAAGAACGGCCGCGCGGTCGTCATCCCCATCTCCGACAAGACCCGCGGCCACTCCACCCACTCGTACCCCGCGGTCTGGGGCGATGAACTCGCCCGTCTTTTGAAGGAATCGGAGCCCCGGCCCTGACCTTCTGAGAAACTAGCGTCTCCATCCCCCAGGAGACGACTGACTCGATGACCGTGAATCTCGAAATGCGCGGCGGCGTGGCCGTGCTGACGCTCGACCACCCGCCCGTGAACGCGGTCAACGCCGCGGTCAAGCGAGCCCTTCTCGACCATCTCGACGCGGTTCTCGGGGATGACGCCGTGAGCGCCGTGGTGATCGCCGGCGCGGGGAAGCACTTCAGCGCGGGCGCCGACATTCGGGAGTTCTCCAGCCAGCCCCCTTCGGGGCCGGGCTTCACCGAGCTCATCGATCGCATCGAGCGCGCCGCCCGGCCCGTGGTGGCGGCGATTCAGGGAACCGCGGCCGGAGGAGGTCTGGAGATCGCCATGAGCTGCCACGCGCGAGTGGCGGAGGAGGGCGCCGAGTTCAGCCTGCCCGAGGTGAGCCTCGGCATCGTGCCCGGGGCGGGGGGGACGGTGCGGCTGCCCAGGCTCGTCGGCGTCGAGGCGGCCCTCGACATGATTCTGAGCGGCCGGCGCGTGGGCGCCGAAGAGGCCGCGCGGATCGGCCTCGTGGATGAGGTTGTGCCGAGGCACGCCGGTCGCGACCGGGCCGTTGCGTACGCGGCCCGCCTGGCGCGGACCCCGTTCCGGCGGACCCGCGACCTGGCTCCGCCGGCCCTGTCCCCGGAGCAGCGCGGCCGGTTCGAGGCCGACCTCAGGAAGCCGGGCCGTTCGTCGCGCGCGGCGCGGGCAGCCTTCGAATGCGTGGCCGAATCGCTCACCCTCCCCTTCGACGAAGCGATCCGCCGCGAGCGCGCGGTCTTCTCCGAACTGGTGGCAAGCCCCGAGTCCCGTGCGCTGCGGCACGTCTTCTTCGCCGAGCGCGAAGCCCAGAAGGCGGGCGAGCTCAAGAAGGGCACGACCATGCGGGCCATACGGAGCGTGGGCGTGATTGGCTTCGGCACCATGGGCAGCGGCATCAGCATGGCCTTCGCGAACGCGGGGATTCCCGCGACGGCGATCGACGAGACGCCCGAGGCGGTGGACCGCGGTCTCGCCAGGGTGCGCTCGACCTGCGAGGAGGCGCTCGGCAAGGGCCGGATCAGCGCGGAGGAGTGCGCGTCGCGCATCGCCCTTGTTCGCGGCTCCACCGACTATCGCGACCTGGAGGCGGTCGATCTCGTCATCGAGGCCGTCTTCGAAGAGATGGACCTCAAGCACAAGGTGTTCGCGAAGCTCGACGAGGTGTGTTCGGACAAGGCCATCCTCGCCA
>JAIBCN010000049.1 GCA_019694155.1 Vicinamibacteria bacterium
CTCGAACCACGCGCGGAACGAGGCGGCGGCCGCGGGGGAGGGGTCCTTTGTGGGTTCGAATCGGAGGGAGAATCGCGCCACCGCCTGACCCCGCGGCTGCAAGCCCACGAGCGCCAGGCGGACGCCTTTCGACGCGATCGCGTTTGCGGCTTCCAGACAGGAGGCGGCGCGTTCCGGGGCGTTGAAGAATGCCTGCGCGTCAGCCAGCAGCCGGCCTTCGACCTCGTCGACAGGGATATCGAACCGCCGGGTGCCGTCCTCGAGCGCGGAAACGCGGGTGCGCCTCTTGGCGCTCAGGCTGGAACCGAACACGGCCTCCCAGAAGGAGGCTTTGGCGCTGCCCTCGCGGTAGAGATGATCGGCGGCGGCGCCTGGAATGGCGAGGAGAGGCTCGATGTCCGGCTTCGTACTGGTACTCATCGCGGCAAGCCTACCTCCCAGCCACGAGCCCCACCTCGCGAGCCGGGCGCCGTATGGCATTCCGCAACGGGACCCATGGCGCGCGCACCCCCCTGGTCCATAGGCCAAAGCACCGTTCCCGAACGCAGTGGGGCCCAAGGCTCCTCTGAATGAACAGCGGAGCGGCAGCTCCGCTCCATCATCAAAGAACGATCTGGGCCCCACGGATGTGAGGGAACGCCCGGGTGCTTTGGCCGTAGCGTGCCCCGCACGACGCGTCGTGAACAACGTCGCGAAAGTGAACGAGGACGTGATCCCGGTGACGACCCGTCAGCTGGTCGCGGGGCGCGCGCGAGGATCGAAGGTTTAGATCGCGCGCCTTCCCGACCGACGCGGATCGAGGAGAGGCGCGGCGAAGCGCGTCAGTTCGCGGCGGGGCGGGGGGATTGGAAGCGCGCGCGGAGCCATGCGATCGCCGGCTGGGCGGCCGTCGCGAAGCCTCGCTCTTCGGCTTCCGCGACCAGCGAGTAAGCGACGGGGGTCACGAGCAGGGTGAGGATGAGGCAGAGGCTCTGGCCTCCGATGATGGTGACGGCGACCGCGGAGCGCTGCGCGGCGCCCGCGCCCAGGCCGATGGCGGTGGGGAAGAGGCCGGCCACGATCGACATGGTGGTCATGATGATGGGCCGCAGCCGCACCAGGCAGGCCTGGCGGATCGCCTGTTGTCCGCCCATTCCGTCGGCGCGCAGCTTGTTCGCGTAGTCGACCTGCAGGATGCCGTTCTTCTTCACGATGCCGAGGAGGAGCAGGACGCCGAGGGAACTCCACAGGTTGAGGGTGCGCCCGGTGACGAGAAGGGAGAGAAGGGCGAAGGGGACGGAGAGCGGCAGGGCGAGCATGATGGTGAACGGGTGAGTGAAGCTCTCGAACTGCGCGGCCAGGACCATGTACATGAAGATCGACGCGAGCAGGAAGGCGATGATGAGGTTGCCCGTGGTCTCGTCGAGGATCTTCACCGAGCCCGTGAACCGGCTGGAGTAGCCGGGGGGCAGGCCGATGTCGCGGATCATGCCCGTCACACCGCGCGCGGCGACGTCGAGGGGATAGTCGGCCGCGTTGTTGGCGTTGACCGTGACCTGGAACTGCCGGTTGTAGCGCTCGATGCGCGCGGGGCCGAAGCCGCGCTCGATGTGGGCCACGTTGTCGAGCCGCACCTGGCCGACCTTGGAGGAGGGCACCATCAACCGGGCCAGCCGTTCCGGGTCCTTCTGCTGCTCGGGCAGGAGCTGCATGGTGACCGGGTACTGCTCGTCGCCCTCCTTGTAGGTGGAGATCTGGTCCTCGCCCGCGATCATCAGGCGCACCGCGCCCGCCACGTCGGCCGCGCGCACGCCGAGGTCGGACGCGCGCTGGCGATCGATCCTCACCTGGAGCTCCGGGCTGTTGAGGCTGATCGTGGGCTCGACATCCATGAGTCCCTTGACCGGGCGCATGCGGTCGGCGAGCTCTTTGGCGATGTCCGCCGCCTTTCGCAGGTCGGGCCCCAGGATGATGGCGCGGATGGGGAAGAAGGTCTCGCCGCCGCCGAGCGCGGAAGGGATCACCACCTTGTAGCGCAGGTTCGGCACCGTGGAGGAAATCCGGCGGATGTCCTGGGCCACGTCCATGTTCGACTTGCGGCGCGCCCGGATGTCGACAAGGCGGACGTAGAGGTGCGAGTGGCTCATGATCCCTTCGTGGATGTAGGGGTTCACGAACTCCACTTCCTTGAGCTTCTTCACCTGCTCGCCCAGGGTCTGGGTGACCCGGCTCGTCTCCGTGATCGACGTTCCCTCGGGGAGGTTCAGGGAGACCGTGAGCTCGCTCTGGTCGTCGGGGGGAATCCAGTCGCGGCCCACCAGCGCGTTCAGGGGAAAGGTGAGGAGGAAGATCGCGAAGGCGATCGCCATGACGCGGGCCCGATGGCCCAGGGCCCAGTCGAGGAGCCTCTGGTAGGCGGCTTCGATCTGGATGAAGAACTTCGCGTTCTTCTCTCCGCCGTGGCCGCTTCCGGTGGCGCTGGTCAGGAAGCGCGAGCTCAGCATGGGGGTGAGGGTGAAGCTGATGAGCATGGAGACCAGGATCGAGAAGGCCATGGTCCATCCGAACTGGTTCACGTAGCGCCGCGCGTAGCCGTTCATGAACGCGATGGGCAGGAAGATGATGACGAGCGAGAGGGTGGTCGCGACCACCGCGAGGGTGATCTCGCGGGTGGCGTCGATCGCGGCCTGGTAGGGCGCGTAGCCCTTCTGCTGGATGTAGCGCACGATGTTCTCGAGCACCACGATGGCGTCGTCGATCACGATGCCCACCGCGAGGGTCACCGCGAGCAGGGTCATGTTGTTGAGGGTGAAGTCCATGGCCTTCAGCAGGGTGAAGGTGGAGACGATCGAGGTGGGGATCGCGATGGACGCGATGAGCACCGAGCGCAGGTCGCGGATGAAGAGCATCACCACCAGGCTCGCGAGGACGGCGCCGAA
>JAIBCN010000090.1 GCA_019694155.1 Vicinamibacteria bacterium
CATCATGCGTTTTGGAAAACGGGTCAGGGGCGCCAGTCGGTCGATGATGAGAATGGGCCTCGTGATGGCGATATCCGTCATCTTCGCGACCTCGTCGGCGTCGGCGCAGAAGGCGTCGGTCCGGAAGGCGCAACCGCTTCGATTCGAGATCAGCTTCCCGCCGACCGCCCACGCGCAGCCCATCACCGGCCGCGTTTACGTGATGATCGCGCGGCCGGGCGACGGCGCCGCTCCGAATGCCGCCCCGGGTGCTCCCTCGACCCCCACCGCCGGTGAACGCGAGCCGCGCCTCCAGATCGGCCGCACGGGCTCACCGTTCTTCGGGCGCGACGTGGAGAAACTCGCGCCCGGCCAGGCGGCCATCATCGACGCGACCGACCTCGGCACGCCGGTGGCCAGTCTGCGCGACATCCCCGCCGGGGACTACTTCGTGCAGGCGATGGTGAATGTCTACTCGGAGTTCAAGCGCGCCGACGGCCACGTCGTGTGGATGCACGACGACCAGTGGGAGGGGCAGCGGTGGAACGTGTCGCCGGGCAACCTGTACAGCGCGGCGGTGAAGATGCGCGTGGATCCGGCTGCGAGCCGCGTCGTGAAACTCGTGGCCGACAAGGTCGTCCCGCCCATCGCGCCCCCAGCCGACACACCGTTCGTGAAGCGGTTCAAGTTCCAGAGCCCCATGCTCACGAAGTTCTGGGGACGCCCCATCTACCTCGGCGCCACCGTGCTCCTGCCCCGCGACTACGACCGCGAGACCATGAGCTACCCGGTGCTCTACGACCAGGGTCACTTCGCGAGCGGCGCGCCCCTGCGGTTCGATCCCGAGTTCAAGCCGACCGAGCGCCAGCCCTACAACATCGCCCTCGACTGGATGAAGCCCGATTTCCCGAAGATGGTGGTGGTGACCTTCCAGCACCCCACCCCCTACTTCGACGACTCCTACGCCGTGAACTCCGTGAACGTGGGCCCGTACGGCGATGCCATCATGCAGGAGCTCATCCCCGAGGTGGAGAAGCGCTTCCGCGTCCTGAAGGAGCCCTACGCGCGCGTGCTCTCGGGCGGCTCCACCGGCGGATGGGAATCGCTCGCGCTGCAGATCTTCCATCCCGATTTCTTCGGCGGCACCTGGTCGGCCTGCCCCGACTCGGTCACCTTCACCGATGTCGAGGGCATCAACATCTACAAGGACACAAACGCCTTCTTCAAGACCCACGCCAATGGCTGGCTGAAGGTGCCCACCATCAACAGCCGCGAGATCAACGGCCAGGTGCGCCAGACCTCGGAGCAGCGCAATCACTTCGAGCTCGTGAACGGCACTAGAGGGCGCTCGGGCGAGCAGCTCGATATCTGGTCGGCGGTCTATGGGCCTCTGGGCGCCGATGGCTACTTCCAGCCGCTCTTCAACAAGCGCACCGGCGAGATCGACCCGAAGGTGGCGCAGCACTGGCGCGACAACTACGACCTGCTCGAGTACCTGAAGCGGAACTGGACGACGGTCGGGCCGAAGCTCGTGGACAAGATCCACGTCTACACCGGTACCGCCGACACGTATTTCCTGAACAACTCCACGCGCGAGATGCAGGACTGGATGAAGACCACAACGAGCCCCCACTACGAGGGCTACTTCCTCTACGGCGACGGGAAGCCGCACTGCTGGGCCGGGCCGGTGAATCAGGGGGAGCGCATGAAGGAGATGGCCCAGCACATCCTGGCCCACAAGCCCGACGGGGCGACCGGGCCCTGGTGGCTGCGCTGACCCTCATAATCCGCTATACGCAATCCGGAGGCATCGCCGGCCGGATCCGCGGGCGCGTCATCGGAGCGGTCCCGTTGCGCCGACGTTCGGGCGGGACGCCCGAGGTCCCCAGGGAACCCTAGCCTCGCGGCCGGGCGGTGTAGTACTGGGTGCCGCCGGAGAGCGTCCTGAGCTGCTTCAGGAGGTCGTCCACGTCTTCGGGCCGCTTCGAGAAGTCGACGTCCTCCGTGTTCACTACGAGGAGCGGTGTGGCGTCGTAGTGGAAGTAGTAGTGACTGTAGGCCTGCCCCAGCTCGGCGATGTACTCGCGCTCGATGCCGCGCTCCTCCGGCCGGCCGCGGCCCTGGATGCGCCTCATCAGCATGTCGGTGGGAGCCTGCAGGTAGATGACCACGTCGGGCTTGGGCAGGCCCTCGGACAGCGCGGCGAACAGCTTGTCGAAGATGAGCAGGTCGGAGTCGTCGAGATTCAAGTACGCGAAGAGACGGCTCTTTTCGAAGACGTAGTCGGCCACCAGAGTGTCGGCGAAGAGCTTTCGCTGGACCAGCTCGCGCTGCTGGCGATAGCGTGAAAGCAGGAAGAACAGCTCGGTCTGGAACGCCGAGTGCGGCTTCCCGTCGTAGAAAGGCTTCAGGAACGGGTTCTCTTCCCACTCCTCGAGCACCTGGGTGGCGTCGAGGCGCTCGGCCAGGGCCTCCACCAGGGTGGTCTTTCCGACACCGATGACCCCCTCGATGGCGATATAGCGGAACTTCATGCCTCTTGGACGCCATTCTAAGGGTTCGAAAGGGGAGCCTGCCCACCCCCTGCCCGATTGGCCCCGCCGCCCCGTAAAGTGCGCCTGCGATGGCCCGAAGACCGGAAGGCGACAAGCGCAGGCAGATCCTGGAGGCGGCGGTGTCCGTCTTCGCCCGGAAGGGCTACTTCACCGCGCGCATCAGCGACATCGCGAGCGGCGCGGGGGTGGCGGACGGGACCATATATCTCTACTTCAAGAACAAGGAGGACATCATCGCCTCCGTGTTCGCGCAGGTGATCGAGATACACATGGCCCGGGCCAAGGCGGAGATCGCGAGCGTCCGCACCCCGCGGGAGAAGCTCCTCGCCATCGCCCGGCACCAGCTGACGGCGCTCAGCGAGCGGCG
>JAIBCN010000052.1 GCA_019694155.1 Vicinamibacteria bacterium
AGGCCGCGGTGCAGGCGGGCTGCCAGCAGTGCATGCACTGCTTCTTCACGAACACGTCGCCCTTCTCCGTCTTGTAGCGGTTCACCACCGTCCACTGCTTCTCGCTGGTGGTGCGCTCCTTCTCGAGAGCCGCGTCCTTTTCGACGTCGGGCACGAGCATCCCATTCGCCTGGCCGCACGCCACTTCGCAGGCGCGGCAGCCGATGCAGCGGGTCGTGTCGACCAGGACGCCCACGAACTCCTTGCTCGCGGGGGTCTCCGCGGCGGCCGCGTTCCCGCACGCGAGAGTGGCCCCGATGGCGCCGCTCGTCTTCAGAAAGCATCGTCTATCCATGGTCAGCTCCTGGCCGGATGACAGGTCTTGCAGGTGGCGCTGGCGCCGGCACCGGTGCCCACCTCGTGGCAGGACCAGCAGTTCTTGTGGATCACCACCTTGGCGCTCAGGGTCTCGTCTGCGATGTCCCCGTTCCGGGCATGGTGGCAGGTCGAGCAGGACTGGGGACCGAGAGCCTCGGCGCCCGCCTTGTGGTGGCAGGTGCCGCAGTTGATCCACAGGTCGTTGAAGTAGTCCATGTGGGGAATGGCGAGGGGCTTCGCGTTCGTCTCGTGATGACACTTGACGCACTCGATCCCGAACTCGCCCGCGTGCTTCTCGTGTGGGAACACCGCGGGTGGAATCGACGGGTCCGCCTTCGTGGAAGCGCCCTTCGGTACTCCCTGAGCCGAGGCGGCGAGCACCGCCTTCACCCCCGGCGCGGAAGACCCGGGAGGGGGCGCCCCCGTGCAGGACAGCGCCGGAATCGCCGGCGCCAGCAGGACGGCAAGGCACGCGGTTCGCATTTTCATGATCACACCTCGGGACGCCTGGGCGGACCCGGGCGCCCAAACCGACTACGGTCGAACGAACGCCTTCTCGAAGACCTCCCAGGTCACGTCGTCCAGTCCATTGCCGTCGCCCGCCCGGACGCTCTTCGCCTCGCCCTCACGGGCGCGCAGGGCGGCGCGGATCATCTCGCCGTAACGATTGATCTCTTCGCGATACCACGACACCGCATCCGCGCCGATCTTGAGATCGCGAAGGTCCTCGGTCAGGCTCGCAGGATCCATGGTGCACACCCAGCCGAGCTGGTAGGGCTTGAGCTTGATGAGCTCCGGCCGCTCGCGAAGTTCGTCGTTCACGCCGGTCACCCGGCCGCTGACCGGGGCAGGCACGGCCAGGCGGTGATCGCCATGGCGAAGCGTGAAGAGGGTTTCGCCCTTGTGCACGGAGGCCCCGGCCTTCGGCAGCTCCAGGGAGTCGATCTGCCCGATCGTCTTCTGCGTGAAATCGTCGATACCCGCGCGCACGAGTCCGTTCATGTGGACGGATACCCACGCGTGAGCGGCGGAGACGAACACCCCGGCGGGGACGTTGACCTCGCGCCGCGACTGGGATTCGCTCACCGACGGGGTCACCAGGCGGATCGCGGGCTCGGTCTCCTTCTCGAGCCGCGCCTGGCGGCGGATGACCAGCTTGTCGACCAGGGCCACGAGTTCGTCCTCGGCGAAGGGCTTCTGAACGTAGTCCATGGCGCCGTGCTTCATGGTCTCGACCGCGGACTCGATGCTCGCGTAGCCCGTGATCATGATGACGTCCACGTCGGGCCGCAGGTGCTTGACCGCCTTGGTCACTTCGACGCCATCCATATCCGGCATCTTGAAGTCCGTGAAGACGAAGTCGTAGTGATTCTTTCGGACGAGACCGAGAGCCTCGGGACCGGTGAGAACCGTGTCGACCGAATATCCCGCCACCACCAGGATCTTGCGGAAGCTGTCGAGGACGACCGCCTCGTCATCCACCGCGAGGATGCGGGCCTTGGGATGCTCGACCTCCACGCGCTTGAGGCTTCTCGCCTCATCCGCGAATTCCAGCCTCAGGCCGACCTCGAGCGCTTTCTCCCTCGCGAGTCGGACCTTCTTCTCCTCCAGTCTCTTCAGGGTCAGGCGGAGGAACAAATCCACCAGGACGAACACCACGAAGGTGACGAGGACAATCAGAACAACCATGGGATTTATCCCTCCAGGTTTCTATCGATACGCAAACACCATCGCGTAGATGATCCCGAGCACGAGAAGCGTGCCGATGGTGAGGGCGGTCCAGGCGAAAGCCCGGATGGTGCGGATCACCACCGGCTGATAGGGCTCGACGAGGTTCTCCTCGAGCTTGCCTGCCGCGACGAGCGCTTCGTACTCGCCGGGTTTGTCGCGCTTGAATTCCGCCACCGACATGCGGCCCGTGAACACGACGGTGTCCATGGGGAACTTCTCGGGCCTCAGGTGCGTGTTGAAGAAGTGAACGGTGAAGATGAAGCCGGTGGCGAGGAGCGCCTCGTCCGAGTGCACGATGGTGGCGACGTTGATGAGCCAGCCCGGCAGCACGTTCGTGAAGAGGACCGGGAACCAGAGCATGAGCCCGGTCGACCCGATGATGAAGATCCCCCAGAAGACCGCGAAGTAGTCGAACTTCTCCCAGTACGTCCAGCGCCCGTAGCGGGGCCGCGGCCCCGCCCCCACGAACCACTTGAGGGTTCCGATGAGTTCGGTCAGGTCCCTGCGGTTGAAAAGCATCGAATCGGGGCCGAAGACGAGCTTCAGAACGGACCCGCCGTGCTCCACCTTGCGCTTTCGATTCAGATCCCAGAGGTGCACGACGAAAAGACAGAACATGAGGGTGGCCGCGGACCGGTGGATGAGCCCCGCGCCCTCGTAGCCTCCCAGCCGGCGCGCCATGAAGGCGGCCCAGCCGGTGTAGGAGAACTTCAGGATCATCCCGGTCATGGCCAGGCTGATGAAGCTCACGATCATGGTGACGTGGAGCGCCCGGTTGAGCCGGGTGAAGCGCTGGTATTGAAGAGCGTGCC
>JAIBCN010000204.1 GCA_019694155.1 Vicinamibacteria bacterium
GCGCGGGCATCGTCATCGACGTTCGTCACAACAACGGGGGGAACATCGACGCCTTCATCCTCGAGGAGCTCATGCGCCGGGCCTGGATGTTCTGGAAGAGCCGGGCGGGGGAGCCGTACTGGAACATGATGTTCGCGCCGCGCGGCCACATGGTCGTGCTGGTCGACGAGAACACGGCCTCGGACGGCGAGGCGTTCGCCGAGGGCTTCCGGCGGCTCGGACTCGGGAAGGTCATCGGAGTGCGCACGTGGGGCGGCGAGGTGTGGCTCTCCGGGGCCAACGTCCTCAGTGACGGCGGCGTCGCGCGCGCGCCTATGAACGGCGTCTATGGCCCGGAAAGTCAGTGGCTGATCGAAAACCACGGCGTCGACCCCGACATCGTGGTGGACAATCCGCCGCACGCGACCTTCATGGGCCAGGACGCCCAGCTCGACGCCGCCATCGCCCATCTCCTCGCTGAGATCAAGAGGGACCCCCGCCCCGTACCCAAGCCGCCGGCCTACCCCGATAAGAGCTTCAAGTACCCGCCGAGGTAGCGCGCGCACACCACCAGCCCCGATGACGACGCTGGGAGGGCCTTCTTCAGTACCCTGCTACGAGATGAACCCCGTGAGCATCGCCGCGAGGTGCGCGTACCGCGCCATGTAGTCCGCGCGTGAGCGCTCGATGACGTCTGTCGCTTCCTCGCGGCCGTACACGTGGGTGATCTCGCAGGCCGGGGTGAGGGCGTCGGGCGCCTGCTTGTAAGTCAGGAAGTAGTGGCGCAGCCGATCGATGACCACGGGCGGCGCATCGGCGATCTCGCGAATATGCCCGTAGGTCGCGTCGCCTTCGAGCACGGCCACGATCTTGTCGTCGGCCTCGTCGCGATCGAGCATGCGCATGCCGCCGATGGGGATGGCCCGCACCAGGATGTTGCCGTGGGAGATCGAGCGCTCGGTGAGCACGCAGATGTCGAGGGGGTCGGCGTCGCCCACGATCCCGGGATGGCCGGTGCGCTTCGAGCTCAGGTCCGCCACCTGGTCGGCGCACAGGGTCTGGGGCACGAGGCCGTACAGGCTCGGGCAGAAGTTCGAGTACTTCTGAGGGCGGTCGACGCGCAGGAGCCCCGTCATCTTGTCGAGCTCGTACTTGACGGTGTCGGTCGGCACGATCTCGATGTAGGCCGTGACCACGTTGGGCGCGTCCTTCCCGATGGGGACGCCGTGCCAGGGGTGAGACTGGGACAAGGCGCCGAGGGCCTGGAGGTTTGTTTCCATGACATCCTTCTTACGACCCCGCGGGGTCGATGCGATAGACCTCGCCATCGTAGTCCACGATGTAGATCTCTCCGTCCGCGTCCACGCCGAACGAGCTTGGGTTGCGGATCACCCGGGCGGCGCCGCCGAGGGCGGCCGTCCAGTCTCGCGGATCCGTGGCGCGGCCGCTTCCGTCCAGCCGGAAAGACCGGATCATCCCGCTGCCGTAGTCCGCGTAGAAGTACTGGCCGGCGTAGCCCGGCATCCGGCACCCGCGGTAGACGACACCCCCGGTGACGGAGAAGCCGTCGCCGCGCCCGTAGTCCGTCACCGGCAGAGTGAGGCCTGACATGTTGCAGCCGCTCGAAGGGCTGTAACAGCGCGAGCCCTCCATGGTGTTCCAGCCGTAGTTCTCGCCGCCGCGCCGCGAGGCCAGGCCCACGTCGATCTCCTCGAGCGCGCCCTGACCGACGTCACCGATGTAAAGATCGCCGGTGCCGCGATCGAACGAGAAGCGCCAGGGGTTACGCAGGCCCCAGGCCCAGATCTCGGGGAGCGCGCCCGCGCGCCCCGCGAGCGGATTGTCGGGAGGGACGGCAAAGGGCGCTGCCCCGTTGACATCGATGCGCAACATCTTGCCGAGGCGCGTGCCGAGGTTCTGGGCGTTGCCCTGCGGGTCGCCACCCGATCCTCCATCCCCGAGGCCGATGTAGAGGAAACCGTCGGGCCCAAAGGCGAGGCCGCCCCCGTTGTGGTTCGAGAAGGGCTGGCGCACGAACATCAGCTCGCGCTCGCTCGCCGCGTCGGCTGTGTCCCCGGCCGGTGCGGCCGCGCGGAATTCGGAGATCCGCGTATCGCCGTTGCGATCGGTGTAGTTCACGAAGAACCGGCCGTTGGTGCCGTACTGCGGATGGAAGGCGAGGCCCAGCAGACCTCGTTCGCCGCCCGACGAGATGCGAGCCGAAATGTCGAGGAAGGGTGAAGGAAGCAGGGAGCCGCTGCGCACGATCCGGATCCGCCCCGCCTGCTCGACCACGAACAGGCGCGCGCGGTCGCCTGGAGCCGACTGGAGGTCGAGGGGAGAACTGAGGCCCGTGACCACGCGGGTGGCGATGAGGGCGGGGGAGCCCGGCACGATCGTCCCCGCGGCGCACGACGAGGCTGTGGGCGTCGACGGGCTCGCGGGCGAAGGCGCGGAACCGCCGCCGCACGAGGCCGTGCTTGCGCAGATTCCCGCGGCGATGGCGACGCGGGCGACGAGGCGCGAGGACCGGGGGTTCAAGGGCGGCATGGAAACTAGCACGTCGCGGCGGGCGGTCGAATGCTTCGTCTATCGTTCCTCCGTCGCCATGGAAGACCTCTCCGCTCCCGCGCCGGCCGCGTCCTCGCCCTCCCCGGCCCCCCGCCCCTGGGTGCGCGAGGGAATCCTCATCTGTCTCGGCCTCAAGGCCCTGCTCCTCTTCCTCGGCGTGGTGATCGCCGAAGTCCGTCTGGACCGGCCGTTCCGCACCACCGAGGAGGTCCTCTCCATCTGGCATCAGTGGGACTCGCGGCACTACTTCGACATCGCGGAGAACGGCTACAAGAAGCCCGGCGAGGGCACCACCCTCGTTCTGCCTCCGCTTCTGCCCATGCTCATCCGCGCCGCCTCGTGGATCACGGGCTCGGTCATGAGCGGCGGCGTGCTCGTCGCCACTCTCATCTCCTTTCTTCCCGGCCTGCTGATGTACCAGCTCGCCCGGTGCGACCTCGACGAGGAGAATGCGTTCCGCGCCATGCTCGTGCTGCTTCTCTTCCCGAGCAGCTTCTTCATCCACATCGTCTATACCGAGGGTCTGTTCCTCACCACCGTCCTCGGCGCCTTCCTCGCGGCCCGGCGCGGGCGCTGGAAGACGGCGGCCGTCTTCGGCCTGCTCGCCGGCCTCACCCGCATCAACGCCTTCGTCCTCGCCCCCGCGCTCCTCATCGAGGCGTGGGGGGAGTCCCCGCGCGGCCGCGTGGGGCGTCTCCTTGCCGCCGTCACGGTGGGCATCGGCATCGCGGTGTACCTGTGGATCAACTACGTCACCGCGGGCGACCCCCTGGCTTTCCTCACCGTGCAGCGCGTCTCGTTCTACCGGACGTTCGCATGGCCGTGGGAAGGCGCCATGAACGTGTGGAGCCTCTCCTCGTACGGCGGCTCCAACGGCACCATGAACGGCGTGTTACAGCTCGTCTGCATCCCCCTGCTCCTCGCGGCCTGCGTCATCGCCGTGGTCCGTCAGCGACCGTCCTACGCCGTGTGGACCATCGGCCAGGTGCTCATCTTCACCGCCCAGGGGTTCTGGCTGAGCCTTCCGCGTCTCGCCATCGTGCTCTTTCCTGCGTTCGTCTGGCTCGCCCCCCGCACCGCGCGCCCGGTCTTCGGCACACTGTGGTTCGCGGCCTCCACGCTCTTCCTGAGCTTCCTTGCCGGCCAGTTCGCTCAGGGCTGGTGGGTGAGCTGAGGGCATTACCCCGCGATCATTGGACCTGACGGTGGGCAGCAACCAGGGGTCGTCATCGCGAGGAGTCCATCGAATGGCGGAGCGACGAAGCGATCTCGCAGCCCAGGTAGCTGTGGCCCCGGACCGTTTCGTGACGGACTTCGCCAGCAACACTGCGATTCTCCCTGGGACGCGGCGACCCCTCGGCTGAATTCGTGCCTCACGCCAACGGCGACGTGGGATTGCTTCGTCGCCCTCCTTCTCGACAGGATCCTCGCAATGACGGACGGGTACTCGTCCGGGCCGCCGCTGCCCTATCCCGCGAGCGTCCTCAGCTGATCCAGCTGGTTCTTGGGTCCGAGGGTGATCAGCGTATCCCCTTCGATGATCTCCGCCTCCGGGGCCGGATTGAAGAGCATGCGGCCGTCGGGTCGCTTGATCGCCACTACGATGAGGCCGAGGTCCTGGCGCAGGCCGGTGTCACGCAGCGGCTGGCCGCACAGGACGCTGCCCTTGCGGACTACCGTCTCCTCGATCTGCAGCGCCATGTAGTCGCTGCGCGTCGCGAGCTCGATGAAGTCGACGACGCTCGGGCGCAGGACGGCCTGGGCCACGCGCTGGCCTCCGATCACGTACGGTGAGATCACGCGGCTCGCGCCCGCTTTCATGAGCTTCTTTTCAGCACCCTCGTCCTCGGCCCGGGCCACGATGAAGACGCGGTCGGACATGAGGCGCGCGCTCATGGTGATGAAGAGGTTGTCGGCATCGGAGGCCGCGAGGGTCACCAGGGTCCGGGCGCGGTCGATGCCCGCTCGGCGCAGGGTCTCATCGTGGGTGGCGTCGCCCGCGAGCGCCACGCCGTGCTCCGCCTTGAAGTCGGCGAGGAGGTGATCGTTGCGCTCGATCACCACGAAGGGGATGGACTGCTGGGCGAACTCGTGAGCCACCAGCCGGCCCATGCGCCCGTAGCCGCAGATGATGATGTGATCCTTGAGCGATTGCAGTTTCTTTTCCATACGGTTCCTGGCGAGTTGACCGGTGAGTTCGCCGTCCACGATCGAGCGGATGGCCGAGGTAGCGGCGAAGAACAGCGAGAAGACGCCGGTGAGGAGCAGGCCCATGGTGAACACGCGGCCGTTGAGGTCGAGCGGGTGGACCTCCATGTAGCCCACGCTGGTGAGGGTGATCACGGCCATGTAGAGAGAATCGAAGAACGACCATCTCTCCACCGCCATGTACCCGAATGTCCCCCCGAGGACGAGGATGATCACCACGAGCAGGGCCACCACGGTCGCGCGGTAGCCCGAAGGAATGGTCCCCTTGAGCGGGTTGCTTCCGAGGTTCATGTCCGGGCGCATCATAGGCTCACGACGGGCCCGGGCCGGGGTGTAGAGTTTTCGCCGACGGACTGCGCTCTTGGAGGCACGTTTCCTCGGAAAGAAGGACTTCTGACGCTGCTGGAACTGGTGGAAGGCGAGACCGCGGCCATTCATGCCCTTCACAGTGACGGGGCCACGAGGAAGCGCATCCAGTCGCTGGGCCTGTTCGAGGGCCGCAGGATTTGCGTCGTTGCGCGGGCTCCTTTTTCGGGCCCGCTCCTGGTCGAGGACGTCGCCACCGGAGCGCGGGTCATGATCGCCCGCGACCTCGCCGAGAACATCGAGATGGAGAGCCGTGCCCCGGAAGGCCGCTGACGAGATCGTCATCGCACTTGCCGGGCAGCCCAACTGCGGCAAGTCGACTCTCTTCAACGCGGTCGCCGGCTTCAAGGTCGACGTGGGGAACTTCGCGGGCACCTCCGTCGCTTTCGCCGAGACCCGGGTGACCTTTCATGGGCGGAAGATCCGCCTCATCGACCTCCCGGGCACCTATTCCATCTCTTCCCACGACCTCGCGGAGAAAGTGGCCCGGGACTTCCTGCTCTCGGGCGAGGTCGACGCCCTGATCAACGTCGTGGACGCGTCGATGCTGTCCCGCTCGCTCGAGTTCTCCGTGCAGCTCACGGAGATGCGCGTGCCCATGGTGATGTGCCTCAACATGATGGACGAGGCGCAGCGCAAGGGGATGGAGATCGACACCTCAAGGCTCGAGGAGCTTCTGGGCATTCCGGTGCGGACCGCGGTGGCCGTGGTGGGCACGGGCATCGACGAGGTCTTCAGGCAGGCCATTCGCGTGGCCGGGGGAGTGGTCCCGGCGGTCGAGCCGCGCTATGACAACGACATCGAGCAGGCCCTCTCGCGCCTCCTCGCCGTGTATCCCCAGGCGCTGAAGGACGCGCTGCCTCTCTCGGAGAGGTTCGTGGCCCTGCGTCTCCTCGAGAAGGACGAGGACTTCGAGAGGAAGGTCGGCGCTTCGAGTCCGGACTTCCTGGCCCGGGCCTCCGAAGAGCGTCATCGCCTCGCCGAGCGCGAGGGCCGGGCGGAGACGCTCGCCCTCGGCTCGCATCGCCACGGCCTGGTCCTCGATCTCTACGAGAAGGTCGTCCGGCATCGGCGGGGGAATGTCCTCGGCACGCGGGAGAAGGTCGACCGCTTCATCATCCACCCCATCGGCGGCGCCATCACGGTGGTGGGGTCGCTGCTCATCACCTTCTTCCTGGCCTTCTTCCTCGGCAACGCCATCGCCGGCCTCGTCGATGTGCCCTTCGGCGCGCTGCGCGCCTCCATACAGGCCATGCCGAAGGGGATGGGCCCCGCCGTCCTCATCGGCCTCTTCGAAGGTGTGGTGGCGGGCGCCGGAATCGTCCTTCCTTACCTGGTGCCGCTCCTCGTTCTTCTGGCCATCTTCGAGGACACCGGCCTGCTGCCGCGCATCGCCTTCATGGTCGACGGCATCCTGCATCGGGTCGGCCTCCACGGCAGCTCGGTGGTGCCGCTCATTCTCGGGTTCGGGTGCAACGTCCCGTCGATCATGGCCACGCGCACCCTCGAGAACCCGCGCGACCGCTTCGTCACCATGATGGTCGCGCCCTTCGTCACCTGCTCCGCGCGCAGCGTGGTGATCATCGCGCTCGCGGGGAAGTACCTCGGCGTGCTCGCTACGGTGGCCCTGTATCTGTTCGGCGGCCTCATGTCCATGGCCGTCTCCTACTCGCTCACCCGGTCGAAGAAGCGGAAGTCCCTCGGCGTCATCATGGAGGTGCCGCCCCTTCGTCAGCCCTATCCGAGAATCGTCGTCCGCAAGGTCTGGCTGCGCCTTCGCGAGTTCGTGCTGGTGGCCTGGCCCGTGCTCATCGTGTCGAGCCTTGCGCTTTCGCTCCTCTCTTACGCGGGCGCCGACGCCACCATCAACGGCCTGCTCTCGCCCCTGACCACATCCGTCCTGCAGCTTCCCGCGGCGGTGGGGATTCCCCTCTTCCTCGGCCTCTTCCGGAAGGAGCTGACCCTGATCATGCTCGGGGCGGCGCTCGGCACCGATGCCATCGGAAACGTGCTTTCGAACGGCCAGATACTGGTGCTCGTGGTCTTCACCATGCTCTACGTTCCGTGCGTCGCCACCCTCGCCGCACAATGGCGGGAAGGGGGCTTCAAAACCGCGGCCGCTTCCGCGCTCCTGAATCTCGGCGTCTCCATCGCGGTGGCGGGGGCGGTTGCGCGCTTCGTCGGCGCCGCCTGAGCCTCCCTCGGAGACGAAGCGGGCGTGAGCGTCGTCACCCGGATTCGCACCAGTCAGGAGGTCACTCTTCCCTTCCCTCTGGACGAGGTGTGGGCGGTTCTCGCCGACGTCACCTCGTATCCCGACTGGTGGCCGTCGGCTCTGGCCGTGGAGATCCTTCATCACCAGGGCGAACTGCTGGGTGCGGAGTTCGAAGTGCGGCCGCGGATGGGGAGGATGTTCCGCATCCGGTTTGAGGAGCTCGAAGGGAGGCGGAGCATGCGGCTCCGCTTCTTCGGAGGGTCACTCGAAGGCCCGGGCGGCTTTCACCTGCATGACCTCGATGGCGCCACCCAGGTGCGCTACGAGATGGACGTCTTCGCGCGCGGCATGGATGTCGCGGTGCTCAGTCAGTTCCTTCCCCTCGAGCGCATTCATCAGTCGAGGATGCGGAGCGTTCTGCAGAGTCTGGGGAGCCGGCTGAAGAAGTTACGGAAGGCCGCGGATCGTCGGATAGCGGCGGAGGCGGTCGTCCAGCGACGCGCGGAACAGGAGGCGAAGGCGAGGGCCGAAGCGGAGGCTGCGGCCCTACGAGCCGCGGAGCAGGAGGCCGCGCGAAGGGCGGCGAGGGAAGCAGAGCGGCAGCGCGCGGAGGAGGAGGCTGCGGCGCGCCTCGTCGCGGAGAAGGAGGCCGCAGTGCGTCGGGCTGCCGAGGAAGCGGAGCGCCGAGCCGCGGAAGAAGAAGCGGCGCGCAAGGCGGCGGAGGAAGCAGCGAGGAAACGCGCGGAGGAAGAGGCGGCAGCACGCCGGGCTGCGGAGGAGGCGGAGCGTCGAGCCGCGGAAGAGGAAGCGGCGCGCAAGGCGGCGGAAGAAGCTGCGAGGAAACGCGCGGAGGAACAGGCGGCAGCGCGTCGTGCTGCGGAGGAGGCGGAGCGTCGAGCCGCGGAAGAGGAAGCTGCCCGCAAGGCGGCGGAGGAAGCAGCGAGGAAACGCGCGGAGGAAGAGGCGGCAGCACGTCGTGCTGCGGAGGAGGCGGAGCGCCGAGCTGCGGAAGAAGAAGCGGCACGCAAGGCGGCGGAAGAAGCCGCGAGGAAACGCGCGGAGGAAGAGGCTGCGGCGCGCCGGGCTGCAGAGGAAGCGGAGCGTCGAGCGGCCGAAGAAGAAGCGGCACGCAAGGCGGCGGAAGAAGCAGCGAGGAAGCGAGAGGAGGAGGAGGCCGCAGCGCGCCGGGCTGCCGAGGCTGCGGAGCGCCGAGCCGCGGAAGAAGAAGCGGCACGCAAGGCTGCGGAAGAGGCGGCGAGGAAACGCGCGAAGGAAGAGGCTGCGGCGCGCCGGGCTGCCGAGGAAGCGGAGCGCCAAGCCGCGGAAGAAGAAGCGGCACGCAAGGCTGCGGAAGAGGCGGCGAGGAAACGCGCGGAGGAAGAGGCTGCGGCGCGCCGGGCTGCCGAGGAAGCGGAGCGCCAAGCCGCGGAAGAAGAAGCGGCACGCAAAGCGGCGGAAGAGGCGGCGAGGAAGCGCGCGGAGGAAGAGGCAGCGGCGCGTCGGGCTGCCGAGGAAGCGGAGCGCCAAGCCGCGGAAGAAGAAGCGGCACGCAGAGCCGCGGAAGAGGCGGCGAGGCAGCGCGCGGAGGAAGAGGCCGCGGCGCGCCGGGCTGCAGAGGAAGCGGAGCGTCGAGCGGCCGAAGAGGCGGCGCGAAAGGCGGCGGAAGAAGCTGCGAGGAAGCGGGCCGAGGAAGAGGCTGCGGCGCGTCGGGCCGCGGAGGAGGCGGCGAGGAAGCGAGCGGAGGAAGAGGCTGCAGCACGTCGTGCTGCGGAGGAGGCGGAGCGTCGAGCCGCGGAAGAGGAAGCTGCGCGCAAGGCGGCGGAAGAAGCAGCGAGGAAGCGAGCGGAGGAAGAAGCTGCAGCACGTCGGGCCGCGGAGGAGGCGGAGCGCCGAGCGGCCGAAGAGGAAGCGGCACGCAAGGCGGCGGAAGAGGCGGCGAGGAAGCGTGCGGAGGAAGAGGCCGCGGCGCGTCGGGCTGCCGAGGAAGCGGAGCGCCGAGCCGCGGAAGAAGAAGCGGCACGCAAGGCGGCGGACGAGGCGGCGAGGAAACGCGCGGAGGAAGAGGCTGCGGCGCGTCGGGCCGCGGAGGAGGCGGAGCGCCGAGCCGCGGAAGAAGAAGCAGCACGCAAGGTGGCGGAAGAAGCAGCGAGGAAGCGCGCGGAGGAAGAGGCCGCAGCGCGCCGGGCCGCCGAGGAGGCGGCCCGCCATGCCGCGGAACAGGAAGCGGCACGCACGGCAGCAAGAGAGGCGCAGCGCGCCACCGGCGACATCCAGACGGCCTCCGGAGATGTCGATCACGCGGAAGCCGCCAGCAACATCACCACGGCGTCCCGGCTTCGCCCGCTGTGGGGACGGATCGTGGGATGGCTCAAAGACGCGGGCGCGCCGCCTGTGCCCCCGAAGGAACCGCAGGGTCAGGAAACTGTCAACCCGACACCGTCCAACTTCGACATCGCGCGGCAGTACCTGGAGGCCCTCTCATCCCGCGCTACGCCGGACGAGATTGGGCGCTTCTTCGCGCCCCAGGCGACCGCCGAAGAATTCCCCCATCGCTTCCTCGCGGCCCCGGTGACCCGTGGGCTCGACGAGATCCTGGCGGTGAGGGCGGCCGCGCTGCTTCGCTTCGGATCGGAGCGATACGAACTCGCCGGCGCTACCGGCGGTGGATCGCAGGTCGCGATGGAAGTGCGGTGGAAGGGTTTGGTCGCGGCGGGCGGCGCGGGGTTTGCCGAGGGTCACGAGCTCGATGCGCGGATGGCCCTCTTCCTGAAGTTCGCCGATGGGCGCATCGTTCGACAACGGGCTTACACCTGCTTCGAACCCTGGTCGACGAAGGCTGAGAGGGTACTGACACTCGACGAGCGGGTGACTCAGGCAGGGCAGTCGACGACTCCGCCGCCCCTCGGTCCGCGTCACGCTCCGGCCGCGCCCCAGGGGTCGAACTTCGAGATTGGCCGCCGATACATCGAGGCGCTCGGCGCCCGTGCCGACGCGGAGACGATCGCCGCCTTCTTCGCGGCGGATGCGGTGCAGGATGAGTTTCCGAATGCGCTTCTTCCCGCCGGCGCCCACCGTGATCTTCAGGCGATCAGGATCGCTCGGTCCCGCGGGCTCGCGCTCATGTCCTCCGAGAGTTACGAGCTGCTCGGCGCCACCGGCGGAGGATCCCAGGTGGCGATCGAGGTCGGGTGGGAAGGAGTTGTCGGCGAAGGCCTCGGACTCTTCGTTCCGGGGCGGCGCCTCGAGGCGCGCCTCGCCGTCTTCCTCAAGTTCCGCGACGGCCTGATCATGGCGGAGCGAAGGTACCCTTGCCCGCCGCGCGATAAGTAACGAGACAGGGCTGGCGGCCGATCCCGTGGCGAGATGTACACTCTGTAACCACGTTGATGGGAGGATGTCCGTCATGAAGAGTGTCAGGTTCTCGTTCCTTGTTCCCCTGCTCGCGGCCGCCTGCGGCTCCTCACCCATGAGCCCGAGCCCAACGACGGAGTCGAATCGTGCCGCGCCGGTGGTCGGAGTGTCGCTTTCCGTCAGCCTGACGCCCGACTCCGATCCGACGACGGGCTGGCGTTCGCCGACAAGTGTCACGACCCAGGTCTTCGATCGCCGGGGGCCCGCCATTGTGGAAAGCGCGACCTTCAGGATGCTCGATGATCGCGGGAATGTCCTGACGCAGGCAAGCATCGTGACTGGCGAGAGCATCCCGAAAGATGCC
The DNA here is from genome assembly GCA_019694155.1 of Vicinamibacteria bacterium. Lineage (GTDB taxonomy): Bacteria > Acidobacteriota > Vicinamibacteria > Fen-336 > JAGNNV01 > JAGNNV01. Next base: position 11,055 of record JAIBCN010000204.1, read on the forward strand.
TACCTGTCAGGGAACGCGGTTGTGCTGACACTCGCCTGGGCTGTCGAGGGTGGATACGGCAAGCGCATCGACGGCAGCGTGACGATCCGGAGCGCCACCGGGGACTTGCAAACGGTGCCCTTCTCGATCCCGGCCCGATAGGGTCGGATCAGGGCAGAAGAGTCCTGAGCAGGCGTCGGACGTTTCCGCCGAGGACGCCTTCGATCTTCGTCTCGTCCATGCCCAGGTCGAGCATGGCCTGAGTGATCTGAGGCAGGCCCGTCGCGTCGAAGGGAGCGGTGACCGCGCCGTCGAAGTCCGAGCCGAGGGCCACGTGCTCGAACCCGGCCACGTTCACCGCGTGCTCGATGGCCCTGGCGATGGCTCGCGCGTCCCCGCCGCACACCGCGGTGTCCCACACCCCGATGCCGATCACGCCGCCGTTTCGTGAGAGGGCCACGAGCTGCGCGTCGGAAAGGTTGCGCTGATTGTCGCAGGTGCCTCGCACCCCGGTGTGTGACACGACCACGGGCCGGGTCGCCATCTTCAGAACGTCGTCGATGGTGGCGGGGGAGGCATGAGCGAGATCGATGATCATCTTCTTCGCTTCCATCTTCTTCACCCATTCAAGGCCCAGCGGCGTCAGGCCGCCTCTTGCGACTCCGTGGGCCGAGCCGCCGACCTCGGTGTCGAAGAAGTGGGTGGGCGCCATCATCCGCACGCCCGCGTTGAAGAGACGATCGAGATTGGCGAGATCGCCTTCGAGGGCGTGGGCGCCTTCCACACCGATGAGGGCGGCCACCGCCTGGCGGTCGGCCGCGCGCTTCGCGCCGAAGGCCTGGAGGTCGGCGCCGCTTCGAATCACGCTCAGGCGTCCGTTGGACCGCGCGGCGGCGTCCGTCACTCGCGAGGCCTGGTAGAGAGCGCGCTCGAGAAGACTGCCCCAGGTTCGCGCGGGCCAGAGCTCGGCAAGAGCGAGAAGCGTGATGTTGTCGGTGTCCGCGGTGTTCCGTTCGATGTTCATGCCGCGCGGCGTCCGCGTGACGATGGTGAAGGCCTGGAGGGCGACCCCGCCCTCCACGAGCCGGGGAATGTCGACGTGGCCCCGGGTTTCCCGGGCCAGCAGATCGCGGTTCCACAGTGTGGTGTCGGCGTGGAGGTCGGCCACGAAGTACTTCGCGTGGATCGCGCGGGCGCGCTCGCTCACCGGGATCGACCGGCCGGTCACCCGGTTCATCCGCCTCTCCGCGATCCCGGGGGCGAGGAGCCAGGCGACCCCGACGATCAGGCCGAGGGCGGCGCCAATCCTTCCTTTTCGCTTCATGCTTGAAGCCTATCCTGCGCCGCTCCGCATCGTAGACTCGCGAGTCTTCATCATGCACACGCCAAAACACTTCGAAGAGACGCGGATCGAGGTGCTCCACGAGCTGATCCGGAGGCAGTCCCTCGCCACCCTGATCGTCATGGGATCGAAGGGCCTGAATGCCAATCACATTCCTCTCCACCTGAGCGCGGCGCCGGGTTCCCTGGGAACGCTGCGGGGCCACGTGTCCCGGTCCAACCCGGTCTGGAAGGATTTCGACCCCGCCGTCCTTGCCCTGGCCATCTTCTCGGGGCCGGATGCCTACATTTCTCCGAACTGGTACGCGACCAAGAAGGAGACCGGTCAGGCGGTTCCGACCTGGAACTATGTGGTCGCTCATGCCTACGGGCGGCTCCGCGCGATCGAGGACCCGGTCTGGCTTCGCGCGCATGTCGATGAACTGACCGGGCACAAGGAGTCGGCCTTTCCCGAGCCCTGGACCACGAAGGACGCGCCCGCCGACTACATCGCGCGTCTTCTCGGCGGGATCGTGGGCCTGGAGATGGAGGTGAGCCGCATCGAGGGGAAGTGGAAAGTCAGTCAGAACCAGCCGGACGCCAATCGCAAGGGTGTCATCGCCGCCCTCGAGTCGACCGGCGACGGACGGGCTCTGGACATGGCGGCCCTCGTGCGGCAGCGCGGCTGATTCCCGATGGCCCGGCGGGACATTCGGACACTCGACGATCTGCGCGGCTTTCTGCGCGCGCCGGAGCCCGACTGGTCGAGGATCAACCTGCTCGGCCTCGACCTGCGCGCTCACCACCTCGACGATGCCCTGCTGAAGCAGGAATTCGATCGGGGCGCGGCTTTCCTGGGATGTCAGATGAGTCCGTCGCTTGCCCGGAAGGTGGTCTCGGCGGGAGCGCTCGTGATTCCGTCACGTCCCGCCCTGCCCTTCGACGCGTTTAGAAGCGGCCTGTACCGCGCTCGTGACCTGCTCGCGGGTTACGAGCCCTCAGAGCCCGAGAGTTACCTGCGCACGCCGGATTGGCGCTGTTACCTCGCCGCCATGGACAAGGACACCAAGCGCAAGCGCGCGGACCTTGGCATCGACGACGCGGTCTTCCTGCGTCTGCACGATCTCTCCATCGAGGACGCGCTCGATCAGTACCTCAAGCCCCGGAATCGCCCGGCCGCCGCCGCCAGGCGAGTGGTCGGGATCATGGGCGGCCACGACCGGGAGCGGCTCGAGAAGGCGCGGGATGCCGAGGGCCGGCCGACGGCGAGCGATGCCCCTTATATGAGAGTGGCGATTCTCGCGCGCCACCTCGCGCGGGAGGGCTTCACCATCGCGACGGGCGGCGGTCCGGGGGCCATGGAGGCTTCGAACCTGGGAGCCTGGTTCGCGGGGCGGCCGGAAGACGAGCTGCGCGCCGCGGTACGGCTGCTCGAGCGCGTCCCGAAAGTGGGGCCGGTGTCGCCTCGCTCTAGCGACTGGAACAGCGGTGAATGGCTGGGCCCGGCTCTCGAAGTGATGGCGCAGTTCCCGCGCGACGAGTCCGACCCGCGCACCGAAAGCGTCGGTGTGCCCACCTGGTTCTATGGGCACGAACCACCGAACCCCTTCGCCAGCCACATCGCGAAGTTCTTCGAGAATTCCATCCGCGAGGAGGGCGTGCTCGCCATCGCCACCCACGGCGTCATCTTCGCGGAGGGCAATGCGGGAACCGTGCAGGAGATTTTTCAGGACGCCTGCCAGAACTATTACGCCACGCAGGGTCCGCCCGCGCCCATGGTGCTGCTCGGAACGGAGTACTGGAACCGCGATTCCACGGCCAGCGGCGCCTCCCGCGCCAAGCCCGTCTGGCCCCTTCTGCGCCAGCTGGGCGCCGAGAAGGGCTTCGCTCATCTCCTGCGCCTCACCGATGACCTCGACGAGATCGTGCGCTTCCTCCGCGACCCGGGACCCCGGGACACGGCGCTTTGAGCCATGGCAGACTTCAGCGGATCCATGACTCATAAACACCGGGCCCGCGTTCACGCGGTTCTCGCCGCCTCCATCGCGGCCCTCGTGGGCGGAGGCGCCGCCCCGCAGTCTCCGGCCGGCCCGCCTCCCGCGGGAAAGGACCGAACCGCAGTTCTTCTCGCCATCAACGACGTCTACCGGATCGAAGGCCTGCAGGAGGGAAAGATCGGCGGCCTGGCCCGCGTGCGCGCCCTGCGGAAGGAACTGGAGCGCGAGGCCCCGGACCTTCTGATGCTGCATGGCGGCGACTTTCTCTTTCCCTCCTTCGCGAGCCGCATGTATCGCGGCGCCCAGATGATCGCCGCCCTGAACGATCTCGACGGCGACCCCGCCGCCTTCGACCCGCGCATGTTCGTGACTCTCGGCAATCACGAATTCGACCAGCGGCGCCTGGCCGACTCCAGGATCCTCTCCGACCGCATCGAGGAATCTCAGTTCCGCTGGCTCGGAGGGAACATCACCTTCGTGAAGGGCCCCGACGGGCGGCCGCTCGTGGCCTCGAAGAACCTCGCCCGCACCGCGATCGTGGAGAGCGGGGGGATCCGAATCGGCCTTTTCGGGCTCACCATTCCGACGCTCGGCGTCGAGTACATCGCCGATTTCGCAGGTGAGCAGGCCGCCGCGCGTGAGCTGATAGCGCAGCTGCGAGCGCAGAAGGCGGAGGTCATCATCGCTTTGACGCACCTCAATGCCAGCGACGACCGCCGGCTCATCGAGGTTCTCGGCGACGAAGGCCCCGATCTCGTGATCGGCGGGCACGAACACGAGCCCGTGCGGATCGAGGTGAAGGGACGATGGATCCTGAAAGCCGACGCGGGCGCGCGCACCGCGACCATCGTCCGCCTGACCAGGAAAGCCGATGGTTCCGTGCTCGTGAAGTCGGAGCTGCGGCCGCTCGGCGGCGAGTCGCCGCGGCCAGACCCGCAGGTTCAGGGCCTCGTTAACGAGTGGCTGAGCCGCCAGCAGAAGGAATTCTGCGCCGCCGCGAAGGCGGCGCCCGATTGCCTGGTCGAGCGCTACGGCCATACCACGACCGAACTCGAAGCCGAGGAGACGAAGATACGGGGCCGCGAAACCTCTCTCGGCAACTGGGTGGCCGACCGGATGCTGGCGGCCTTCCGTCCCTGCGGCGCGCAGGTCGCGTTCATGAACTCGGGCGGACTGCGCATCAACGGAGACCTGCCCGCGGGCAGCGACATCCTCAGGCGTCACGTGGAGGAACTCTTCGCCTATCCGACACCGCTCTACCTGCTGAAGATCGACGGCGCCACCCTGCTCAAGGCGGCGGAGCAGTCGGCGCGCGGCTGGCCGGGCAGCGGGACGTGGCTGCAGATCGCGGGTTTCGCCTTCCGCCACGACACCGCCCGTCGATCGGCGTCCGGTCTCGCCTGGCTCGGCGCCGGCAAAGCGCGGGCGGTGGCGCCGGGCGAGCCGGTGCTCGCGGTCACCGCGGACTATCTGATCAATCCCGAGATCGGCGATCAGGACGGCTATCTGATGCTGAACCGCAGCCAGGTGGTGCAAGGGTGCGCCGCGAACGGGGTGGACCTCAAGACGCTCGTGGTTCGGGACATCAAGGCGGCCGAGCCCGCGGGCATTGCTCCCAGGGTCGAGGGCCGGATCTGTCAGGGCGTCGCCGGCGCTCCCTGCCTCGCTCTCGATCGCTAGCAGGTTGTTCGAGCGCGCTGCGCTTGAACGGTCAGCCGGCGGCAGCTACTCCTCGCGCAGGGCTTCGGCGGGGTCGACGCGGGACGCGCGCAGAGCCGGCAGCGCGGTCGCGGCCAGGCCGGCCGCGATGAGAGTCAAGACCACCGTTCCGAAGACCCACGGATCACGCGGAGATTGCTGGAACATCTGAGACGACAGCGAGGGCGCCGCGGCGATCGCGATCGCGACACCGATGGCGATTCCGAGGGCCACGAGGCGAGCGCCTCGGCCAACCACGGATCCGATCACGCGACGCACGGAGGCGCCCAGAGCGATGCGCACGCTGAGTTCGCGTCGTCGTTTCGCAACGTCGTACGCGATGAGGCTGTAGAGGCCGATGGCGGCGAGGAGCAGGGCCAGGGCGCCGAAGGCCACGAACATCGTGGCGCCGAGCCTCCACGTCTGGAGGTTCGGCTCGACGAGCCCTGACATCGGGACGACACGAACGTAGGCGTCGCCCGGGAGCTCCACCTGAAGGCGCCGGCGCAACGGCTCGACGTAGTCCGCGGCCGATCCGCCGACGCGCGCGAACACTTTCAAGTCCGGCGGCTCGGGGACCTGCCGGGCGGGAACGTAATACGAGAACTCCCGCGCGTCGGCCCAGGAGCGAAGGTGCATCTCCTCGGCCACCCCGACCACGGTCATGCAGGGAGCGTCCTGCCCGTTGCGCGGTTGGAACTGCAGGCACTGTCCGAGGGCATCCTTTCCGGGCCAGATGACCCTGGCCATGCCCTCGCTCACCACGACCACCAGAGGCGATCCCGCGCGGTCGCTTTCCTGGAAAGGCCGGCCGCGCAGGATGCGCGTCCCCATGGTCGCGAAGTACTCGGGCGAGGCCACCTGGAGGATGAAGCGTCCGCGCCGGTTGACGGCATCGACTCCGGGCGAGAGAAGGCCTCGCGAATCGTTGGCCCAGAAGGGAACGGAGAGCGCCGCGGTGACGTGGCTGACGCCCTGCACCGAGGAGGCCGCAGCTTCGATCTTCTCCTGGAGCACCCGGCGTTCCGCATCCGTCACTCGTGTCCCGCGCGCCTGCACGGCGGCGACGAGGACTTTGTCCGCGTCATAGCCCAGTCGATACTCGTTCGCGTTCCCCAGGCTCTTCACGAACAGGCCGGCGCCCACGAGCAGCACCACGGAGAGCGCCACCTGGAACACGAGAAGACCCCTGCGCAGGCGCGCGTGTTCCCCTCCCGTCGATCCGCCGCCCGCCTTCAGGGCGGACGCCACTTCGGCTCGGCCCGCACGCAGGGCCGGCACAAGACCCGTGCCGAGCGCGACCAGCAGCGTGGCGACAGCGGAGAACAGAAGCGTGCGCGGGTCGGACAACACCTGAACCTCGAGATCCGCGGGCAGGAACCACCGGCGCACGAAGGCGGCGCCCCATTGCGCGATAGCCAGCCCAAGCGCTCCCCCAAAAAGCGCCATGAGAAGGCTCTCCGTCAGCAGCTGGCGCGTCAGGCGGGCCCGGCTCACGCCGAGCGCCAGACGAACCGCGATCTCGCGACGCCGGCCGACCGCCCTCGAGAGCAGAAGGTTGGCGACGTTGGCGCACGCGATCAGCAGAACGATCAGCGCGACCCCGCTGACCCACGCCGCGACCCGAGCGTCGCGGCCCGGCTGCGGCCCGCGATTGATCTGGATCGGTGCGAGTTCCGCCCGTATCCGCGCGGCCTCCGGAGTTCCCCAGTTCGGATCGCTGGCGAATGCGTTGCGCCAACTGCGAACGAAGCCGGCCTCGACCTCCGCCCGCGCCTCCGCGAGGCCGACCCCCGGGCTTCGACGCGCGACCAGCTCGAGCCAGCTCCATCCGTAGTTCCTGGGATACGCGGGGCCACGGGCGGCGAAGGCATAGTGGGTGATCGGCATGTAGAGCGCGGGATTGCCCTGATCGCTCATTCCCACGAAATCCGCCGGTGCGATGCCGATGATGGTGGCGGTGCCCGGCCCCACGCGGATCCTCTCGCCGACGACATTCCGGCCGGCGTACACGGATTGCCAGAAGCCGTAGCCCAGCACGACCACCGGTGCGCCCTCAGGGATCCGGTCGTCGTCCGGCCCGAAGAACCGTCCGGTGATCGGTCGCGCCTCGAAGAGGTCGAAGTAGCTGGCGCTGGCGACGGTGACCGGCAGTTCGCGCACCGACTCGCCGTCCCCGACCGCCAGCCGCGTCGTTTGAAACGCGGCGACGCCGCGCAGGGACCGCAACGACTCCTCGAGGTCCACGTAGGTTGCGAATGAGAAGTTGCGATCCACGCGTGGCCCTCGCTCGTCGACAGTGTGCCGGTACAGCCGGTGGACCGTGTCCGGATCGCGCATCGACGGCGGCGCCCGGAAGAGGAGGCGATCCAGAATCCCGAACATGGTGGCGTTGGCCCCGATGCCCAGGGCGAGTGTCGTCACCACGCCGAACGTGAACGCCTTGCCGCCCTTGAGGCTTCGGAGGGCGTAGCGCAGGTCCTGTTCCGCCTGATCGAAGAGGGCCACACCGTGGGCATCGCGCGTGTCTTCTCTGATGCGCTCGAGGCCACCGAACTCCGCCCGCGCCAGGCGTTCCGCCTCGGCCCGCGGCAGACCTTCCTTCATGAGCTTCGCCACGTCACGCTCGAGGTGAAACTGCAACTCCGCTTCGAGCTCGGCCTCGACTTCGGTGCGGCGGAAGAGAGTGCGCAGCCGGTAGGCAATCTCGCTCTTGATCCGGTGGAACATCACGCCTCCATGACGAGATCGACCGCCGCGGAGAGGCTCGACCACGCCCGCCCGTCGACGACCAGCTTCTTCCGGCCGGCTTTCGTGATGTCGTAGAACTTCGCCTTCCGGTTGTTCTCCGAAGTTCCCCACTCGGCGGAAATCCAGCCTCGGCGCTCCAGCCGATGCAGCGCCGGGTAGAGCGAACCCTGCGGGACCAGAAAGGCCTCCTTCGAAACCTGGCGGATCCGTTCGGAGATCGCCCACCCGTGCATGGGCTCCAGCGAAAGCGTCTTGAGAATCAGCAGGTCGAGCGTTCCCTGCGGCAAGTCGATGCGTCCGGTCATGGCGGCGGCCTCCCTTTGTACTTCTACATGAACGCTACTCTTTGTCCTGTAGAAGTGCAAAGGGAGACCTCCCGCACGTTCCGCCCGCCACCGCCGGGCGCAACCGCGGCCGGCCACGCGCGGCGCCCGAGGCCATGAAACCGCCTCAGAGCAGAAGCATCGCCGCGCACATGATGGCGGTGGGGATCAACGCCCCCGCGGCCAGGTACAGGGGCGAGACGCCGTCCTCGAAGTGCCGGCCGAGGATGGCCTGGCCGGCGGGGTTCGGCGCGTTGGCGATCACCGTGAGCCCGCCGCCCGTCACCGCGCCCGCCACCACCGCGTACTTCGCGGCATCGTTCAGCCCGGGGACGAGAGTGGCGAGGAAGGTGATGAGAGCGTTGTCGTTGAAGGCGGTGAGTGCCAGCGCTCCGAAGAAGAGCGGCGTCGAGGCAAGGCTCGCGAGGACGGGCTCGATCCACCATCCCTGCAGGCCGCCGTGCACCACGAGGCCGCCCAGGAAGAAGGCGACGAGGAGAGGGCTTCGCAGGTCCATCTCGCTCTGATGGGCCGACGTGGCCTTGGCGAAGCCCAGGAAGAACAGGAACCCGGCGATGAAGAGCACCGGGTAGTGCGCGTTCATCACCGTGAAAGCCATGAACCCGAGGTGGGTCGCGGTGAGGACCCAGGGCGTTCCCGATCCTTTCGGCGAGGGTGCGAGAGGGGGGAGGGACTTCAGTTCCCGGCGAAAGAGGGCCAGGTAAGCGGCGTTCGCCGCCACGATCCCCACGAAGGCCTTCACCCCGAAGGTCGCGGCCATGAACCCGAGATCCCAGTTCCAGGGTCTCGCGACCATGAGGACGGGCGGGGCCGCGAAGTGGGTCAGGGTGCCGCCCACCGAGATGTTCACGAAGAGCAGGCCCATGGTCGCGTAGGAGAGCGCGAGCGACGGTTTGAGCGCGAAGAACTGTTTCGAGAGAAGGAGCGCGCCGATGGTCATGGCCGCGGGCTCGGTGATGAGCGACCCCATGAGCGGCGTCACGGTGAGGAGAGTGAGCCACCACGCGAGGGCCGAGCCCCTGCCGAGCGAAGCGATGCGGCGCAGCACGTCCTCGGCGAGATCCAGGATCGGCTGGGTCGAGGCGAGGGCCATGATCACGAACACGAACAGCGCCTCCGTGTAGTTCACGGAGTCGTTGAAGTAGTGCCTGGTCACCGACAGTCCCTGAGACCAGGCCAGGGCTCCGGCAAGGACCACGGCCCACAGGCCGAAGATCACCTCCACCTCGCCCAGGAAATGCAGGAATTCAGCTTTCACGCTGGGGGAGGGAGGCTCTCCCGCCGCTTTGAGGCGCGCGTCGTGCGCGACCTGCGTGTGGTGAGCGAGGACGGTCAGGCGCTTCGCGAGGAAGGTGTGAAGGATGGCGAGGATGAAGATGAAGGTCGCAATGAGATTGAAGGGCTGGGCCTCGACCCGGGCGCCGAGAATGTCGAGGAGACTCGTCCCCTCCCCGGCGGGGGGGTAGGCGGAAAGGGGCAGCGGGAAGGGGGGCTCCATCCGTGCGAGCTTAGACAACCCTGGCGGAGCGCGTTGTATCCTCCGCGCGGGCCGGGGCGTGTCCTGCGTGTCACGCTCTGCCCGGCTCGACCTCCGTCGCCCTCGTCCACTCAGGCCGGCGAAGGAGCAGTGAAAGGCAAGCGCGTGTGACTTCGGAAAGCGAAACGGAAGCGTGGGCCCGAGACCACCAGGCGTGCTTCGAGTTGACGCCGCTCGTTGAGATGAGGGGTTCGAAGCGGATCCAGGTGGGCTTCAATGTCGATCTGTACGCTCACTTTCCGGTGGAGAAGCACGAAGGCGAGGAGCGGGCCCATGCCGCGCTCGAGATCTGGACCCGCCTGCGCACGATCCTGGAGACCGCGGCGAACGGAGCCTCAGGCAATGCCCGCCTGGAGATCGACGAGATGCGGAGCGCCGCGTTCATGCGGCAGGAGAACAAGCTGCAACCGGAGGTCAACCTGCGCGGCCGGACCTTTCACGCCGGCGACTACCTCACCCCGGTGACCGACGACGACCGCGCCCTTCTTCCCACCTTCGAGGAGCGGCTGCGCGCGCTCGGCCTCAGGATGAGGAACTGGTAGACGCCCGGGGCCGGATTTCGGGCGCTGCGGGAGCCCTCTCGGCTCACGGCCTCGAGGACAGCGGTGGGACGGCGGCCAGGTCGCTCTTGTAGGCCTCGCGCGAGGCGCCCTCCCTGGCCACTTCGAGGACGGTCAGCCGGGGCCGGCCACTGCCGAGAAGATCGATCCGCATGTACCCGGAACGTGAGGATCGGAAGAGCGACCCTCGCACGTTCCTGACCCTGGATGTGTGGCCGTACACGCCCGCGCCGCTCACGAGGACGCGCCCGTACGACGAGTCCTCGATGACCTGAAGCACGTGCTCGTGCCCGGCGGCCCAGGCGAGGGGCGGATGCTCGCGCAGAGCCGATGCGATCGCGCTTCGCATCCGTGCGTAGGGCCGGCTGTTGATGTCCTGGGAGAAGAGGCCCCCCTGGCGCAGCAGGGGATAGGCGGAACCGAGTCCGGGAAGGGGGAGCCACAACCACGAGACGCTGTCGGTCAGGGGGAAGAGATGTTGTCGGAGGCCGAACTTGCCGCCGTGCGGTCCGCCGCTCATCGGCGGGTGGTGGGTGATCATCACCACGTCCCGCCCCTCCGCGCTCAGCGCCACTCGGAGGGATGCGATGACTTCCGCCTCGGAACGGCTGCCGCATGCGGCGGGGGGCGCGTCGGGGCCGCCGTGCGGTCGCAGCCACCATTGGGTATCGAGGGCCACGAGGCGCAGGCTCTCGCCTACATCCATCACCTCGGGGCCCGGACAGCCGTTTCTCGGCAGGTGAGCCGCGTGGGGTCCGCCCCGGTCCTCGATTCGCTTCTGCTGCCGCTTCACGGACTCCAGGCCTTCGGTTCCTCGCCCTCGCCAGTCGTGGTTGCCGGGCACGAAGATCACCCTCGCGCCCGTGTCGCGCGCGGCGTCGATCTGCGCGTCGAGGCGGCGCAAAGCCTCCGCATGCCCGGCGCGATCCTCGGGCGGAAGTCCCGCTGGGTAGATGTTGTCCCCGAGGAAGACCACGGTGGCCCGCTCGCCGCGGCTCGCCAGGTCGCGGCGCAGGGCGACAAGAACGGGATCTCCACCGGGGGCGGGTTTGCCGGCATCGCCGATCAGGAACAGTGTCTGGTCTTCCGGAGAGGCCGGCGGAGCGGCCGCGGCGGCGATGTCGACTCCAAAGAGCGCGGCCGCGAGCGCCACTCCCGCCAGGCCGAGTACGCCACCGCGCCCACCCGGTATGCGGCCCGCGCAGTTGTCCGGCACGGCCGAGGAGGCTACACCAGCAGGCCTTCAGGCCGGCAGTTCGATCACGAAACGCGCGCCCCGCGGCTCGTTGTCCTCGACGCGGATCTCCCCGCCGTGGTCCTCCACGATGCGCCGCGCGATGGCGAGGCCGAGGCCGCTTCCCTTCCTCTTGGTGGAGAAGTTGGGCGCGAAGATGGTCTCGCGGCTCGCGGGCGGCACGCCCGGTCCCGAATCGGCCACCGTGAGCGTGGCGCGGCGGCTCGCCGGGTCGAAGGCCGTGCCGATCTCGATGGACCCTTTCTCGCCCAGGGCGGCGATGGCATTGTCGACCAGATTGATGATGACCCGCTTGATCTGCGGGCCATCGAGCCGCAGCAGGGGCAGCTCCGGGTCGAGCTTCCGTTCGAGCGACACCTGGGGATACGCGGTCTCGTAGAGAGCGAGGGCCGCTTCTACCACCGCGTTCAGCGACCCTTCGATGGGCCTCGAAGGCGGCAGACGGGCGAACTGGGCGAACTCGTCCACGAGGTGCTGGAGCGCATCCACTTCCGACACGATCGCGTCGATCGACTCCGAAAGGACGCGGTCGAAGTCGTTGGCGCCCTTGAGGTGGGCCTTGCGCACTCGCTGGGCGGAGAGCTTGATGGGGGTGAGCGGGTTCTTGATCTCGTGGGCGAGCTTCCGCGCCACCTCTCCCCAGGCCGCTACCTTCTGGGCCTGCATGAGCGGCGTCACGTCCTCGAGGACGATCACCGCGCCTGGCGGCCCCTGACCCGGGGTCGCGAAGGGCGCGACCCGGAAACGCACCTCGCGTCTGCCTCGCGCGCCGAACAACGCGAGGTCGCGCTCGAAGTGGGTGGAGCGCCCTTCCAGGACGCGCGCGATGGAACGCGTCACTTCGCCTGCCAGCTCCTGGGGCACGAGCGAACTGAGCGGCGATTCCACGATCCGCGTAGGGTCGCCTCCGAGGAGGCGCGAAGCCGCCGAGTTCACCCGTTTCACCTTCTGCTCGCCGTCCACCACGAGGACGCCGGTGCCGATGGTCTCGAGCACCGTTTCCATGAGACGCCGCCGCTCATCGATCTCGAGATTCTTCCGGGTGAGATCCGACCGGGAGAATTCCACCTCCTCCTCGGAGCGGGCCAGCCGCTCCGACATCAGGTTGAAGGACTGGATGAGCTTCACGAACTCTTCGTCGGTTTCGTCCTTCTCCACCCGCACGCCGCGTTCGCCCGCGGCGATGCGCTCGGCGGCGAGGGCCACGTTTCGCACGGGGCGCGCGAAGCGCCGGGCCAGCACGAAGGGCAGCCAGGAAGCTCCCACCATGGTGAGCAGGGCGGGGAAGAGGAAGAGCGAGATGTACAGGGACGAGATGGGGCCGCGCGCCGCGCGGAGCTTCTCGAAAGTGTCGAGGCGCTTGTCGAGGTTCTCGGTCAGGGCGCGTTGATCGACGCTCGCCACGAGTCCCGCGATGACGACGTAGCCGAGGGCGTCTGGAACCATGCGCGCGGCGAGCCGCAGATCCTCGCCTTCCTTCTTGGCCGAGAGTTCGGCGAGCCTTCCCGCCCGCGCTTCCGCGGCCAGGCTCGCGATCTCGCTGGGAAGGAGGGGCGACCGGCCGTAGGTGGCCTCGACTTCGTTCCTGGCGTTCACCACGAGAAGGAGATCGGTGTCGACGGGAAGGCCCAGGCCCTGCGAGGCGAGGGGAGCCTTCGGGTCCTTGAGATGCCGCCGGCTCAGTTCCGAGGCGGCCGAGGAGGCGAGCGCTCGCGCCGCCCGCACGCGCTCCTCCTCCACCCTCACCGCCACCGCCCGCGCCGCGCCCGCGACACCCGCGGCGTCGAAGCTCAGCCAGCGTGACGTCGAGTCCTGGATGAGGGAGCCGCCCACGCCGATCAGGATGAGGGAGGGCAGCATGCCCATGACGAGCAGGGCGAGGACCAGGCGCAGGCGAAGGCGCGCCCCGACCACCCCCCGCCGCGAATCCAGGAAGGCGCGCACGAGATTGCGCACCAGAACGAAGAGGACCACCAGGAGCAGGGTGAGGTTGATGACCGAGAGGCCGAAGAGCAGGGCCGAGGCCAGGAAGTCCGTGCCGATGTCCGGGCTGCGCTTCGCCACCACCATCAGGGAGATGGACGTGATCGCGAGGATCACGAACAGCACGGCGGACAGGGGCAGGTTGTTCTTGAGCGGTCGACGCTCGATCATGAGAAGGCCATTGTAGTTCGCCGAATCATGCTAAAACGCTCGCCGATGCTTGGAAGGAGATCCGCGTGGTGGGGCGCCGCGCTGTGTCTTGCGCTTTGTCTGCTGGCCTGGCCCGCCGATGCCTTCGCCTCGCCCCAGCCCTCTCCCTCTCCCGCGGTCGAGGAGGCGAGACCCCCGCTGATCCTCGGAGTCGCGGTGGACGAAGCGGGAATCGGCGAGGCCGATCTGGAACGCGCCCGGGAACTCATCCTGTCTCTGCTCGACGTTCTGCCTCCCGGCTCCCAGATGATGCTCGCCTCTTTCAGCGGAGACCGGCGGATCGTCCTTCCTCCCACCGCGGATCGAAGTGCCGTGGCCTCCTCGTTCGCCGGGTTCAAGGCGGGAACCACAGGTGTCGCTCTGCCCGACGGTCTCTTCGACATGGTCGGCTATCTCGGCAGCCGCCAGGCGGATTCGCGGGCTTTGCTTCTCGTCTCGGCGGGGAGAGTGAGGGAGGGCGATCTGCAGTTCGAGGATCCGCTCAACGCCGCGGTCTCGCGCCAGATCCCCATCTCGGCTCTGGCGGTCGGGCAGGGTGACGGGAAGCTCCTCCGGCGCATCACCAAGATCACGGGCGGCGAGTACGTCCGGCTCGAAGTCGCCGATGCCACGATGCTCGCGCACACCTTCAGCCCCGGCGCCGGGACCGATGGCGCCGTGTCCGCGCCGCGCGCCGAGACCACACCCACCCCGAAGCCCGAGTCCCGAGGCTCCGCGGGGCTCCTTGGGGCGGCCGCGGTCTTCTTTTCGCTCGGCGGGCTCGTCATGCTCGGCATCGTGTTCCTGCTGATCCGTCGCCTCGCCGCGCCGGAGGCTCCGAAAAGCGCGCCTGCCCCTGCGCCTCCCGCCCGGAGCACCCCGCCACCTTCCCTTTCTTCCGCAGGGAGCGAGGAAGTCATCTCGCACGTGGAGGACGAGCCCGTGCTCGAGAAGACGCTGGTGGTGAACGCGAACCCGATCCTGCGCGCCCTGTCGGGGCCGGGGGCCGGGAAGAACTTCCCCTTGTCTCCCACCGGCCAGACCTCGATCGGCCGCTCGCGCCGCAACGACATCGTCGTTCCTGAGGATGCCGCTTCAGCCCAGCACTGCCGCATCGACCGGGAAGGCGATTCCTACGTCCTCCACGACCTGGGGGCCACCAATGGAACGTTCGTGAATGGCGTACGGACCGACCGGGCCGTCCTGCAGCATGGCGACCGGCTGAAAGTGGGAGGGACCGTTTTCACGGTCAGCCTGTTCGGCGACCGCGACTAGAGCGGCGTACCGGAGCCGCCCGCTTTGGGGCTCAGCTCGACAAATCCTTGAGAGCCTTGGGGGCGAGAAAGCAAACGAGCCTTCCCTGATCCTCGGCGGCGCTTCCATCGAATTCGACGAGCGCGATCCCGCCCTTCTTGAAAGCGAAAGCACCCGCGTTCCCGGCGCCCAGCCACTCTGCCGTCCACTCGGAGACGTGAGGTTCGTGGCCGACCGCGGCGACCGTGCTGTCTTTCGGCAGGCGGGCGAGAGTCGCTTCGAACGCTTCCCGTGCGCCGGTCCCCAGAGCCTCGTTCTCCTGAAGGATGAGGCCAGGCCAGTGGCGGCCGAGGATCTCCGCGGTCTGCTTGGCGCGAAGCAGGGGAGAGGTGAGGATCGCGTCCGCGGTCACCAGGGATGAGATGGCCCGCGCCGACTTCCGGAACTTGTTGGCCCCCTCTTCAGTGAGCGGACGCAGATGGTCCGCGAGGCCGGGGGTCTCGCGGTCCACGGCGATGGCATGCCGAACCAGAAGCACCTTCATGACTGTTTGAGGACGCTATCACGAGGTGGCTTCGGTGAAACGAAACGTTGAAACGCCGGCGCGATGGCCGTCTGGATCGCTCACGTAAAGAGTCGACGCGGTGCGGTCGTTGACCGCTACGCCCATGGCCGTGAACCGCTCCTCGGCGGCTGCGAGATCCGAGGCCTCGAAGATCAGGACGTGGCCCGAGCCTTCGCCCGGGCCTTCGCCACGCAGGGCACGTTCGAGCATCAGCACCGTCCCGCCCGCGCTCATCCACACCGCCCGAAGGCCGTCATTCGACTCCGTGCGGTGGATCTCGCGAAGGCCGAACGCCCGTTCGTAGAAGCGCGCGGAGCGGGCGCAATCGGAAACGCGAAGAGCCACGTGATGGATGCCCGGCATCACGCCCGAGGCTAACCGAAAGGCCGCCCGTTCCGGTCTGCCAGAATCGAGGGATGAGCGAGAGCGCCGCAGAAAGACCCGCGAATCGTCTGGTCCACTCCACATCGCCGTACCTTCTGCAGCACGCCCACAATCCCGTCGACTGGTATCCCTGGGGCGAAGAGGCGCTCACGCGGGCGCGCAGCGAGGACCGGCCGATCCTGCTCTCCATCGGGTATTCGTCGTGCCACTGGTGTCACGTCATGGAAAGGGAGTCGTTCGAGAACGACGCCATCGCCGCGCTCATGAACGCGAACTTCGTCTGCATCAAGGTGGACCGCGAAGAGCGTCCCGATCTCGACGACATCTACATGGCCGCGACCCTGGCCATGAATCGCGGACAGGGTGGCTGGCCCATGACCGTGTTCCTCACTCCCGATCAGCAGCCGTTCTTCGCCGGCACCTACTTCCCGCCCGAGGACCGCTATGGACGCCCGGGTTTTCCGACTCTGCTCGAGCGCATCTCCCAGATCTGGCGCGAGGACCGCGCCGGCATCGCCGACCAGGCCATGAAGGTCGCGGAGTTCCTGCGTGGGAACGCGGAAGCCCGGCTCGAGGGCGAACCCTCGATCGAGTCCTGGGACGCCTTCGAGGAGCAGTGCGCCTCCGAGTTCGACTCGCGCTTCGGCGGCTTCGGATCCGCTCCGAAGTTCCCGCCCCATCAGGCGCTGCTCGTCCTGCTGAGGCAGGGCCGGAGGGATGCGGAGAGCCGGGCGCGTTTCATGGCCACGACCACCCTCGACGCCATGGCTGCGGGCGGCATCTACGACCATGTGGGCGGCGGCTTCGCGCGCTATTCGACCGACCGCGAATGGCTCGTCCCCCATTTCGAGAAGATGCTCTACGACAACGCGCAGCTCGCGCGGGCGTACACGGAGGCCTTTCAGATCACGGGGCGAAGCGAGTACAGCCGGGTCGCCCGCGAGACGCTCGATTACGTCCTTCGCGAGATGACGTCGCGCGACGGCGGCTTCTATTCCGCGACCGACGCCGATTCCGAGGGTGTGGAGGGGAAGTTCTTCGTCTGGACGCAGGGCGAGATCGAAACGCTCCTTGGAGGCGTGAAGGACGCATCGGCGTTCTGCGACTACTACGACGTCACCGCGACGGGGAACTGGGAAGGCCACACGATTCTCAACACCCGCTTCCCGCGTGAGGAAGTCGCGAAACGGCATGAGCTGAGCGTCGAGGCCCTCGACGGGATCATCGCGAAGGGGCGGTGCCTCCTGTACGGCGAGCGTTCCAAGCGCGTGCCACCCGCCCTCGACGACAAGACACTGACGTCCTGGAACGGCCTCATGATCGGAGCCATGGCGGAGGCCGGCCGGGTCTTCGGCGAGCCGCGATACCTGGAGGCGGCACGTCGCGCCGCGGCCTTCCTTTGGGAGGCTCATCGGCGCGATGGCCGGCTGCTCCGCTCGTCCCGCAAAGGCACGGCCCAGGGCGAGGCGTTCCTCGAGGACTATGCGTTCCTCGCGAACGCGCTCATCGACCTTTCCGAGGCCGGGAGCGCGGAGAGCCAGATCTGGCTGGATCGGGCCCGCGAACTCGCCGAGTCGATTCTCGATCTCTTCGCTTCGAAGGACGGCGCTTTCTTCTCGACCTCGCGCTTCAACGAGACCCTCCTCCTCCGCCACCGTGAAGGCCACGACGGGGCGACGCCATCGGCGAATGCCTGCGCCGCCCTCGCGCTGGCCCGGCTCGGGGTTCACTTCGATCGCGGCTCATTCCGCGATGCCGCTTCCCGGGCAGTCGCGGCTTACGGGCTCGCCGTCGAGAAACAGCCGCGGGCGTTTCCCACCTCGCTCCTCGTCCTCGACTTCCTGCGCAGCGGTCCGACCGAGATCGCTCTCGTCGGTGATCCCACGGACGAGAGGATGAGAGCCCTCGACCGCGTCGTCGCCGGTACCTTCATCGCCCAGCGCGTCATCGCACGAGGCGACGGCTCACCTTCGCAGCAACCCCTCCTGCGCGGCAAGACCCTCGTGAACGGAGCCCCCGCGGTCTATATCTGCCGCAACTACGCCTGCGAAGCCCCGATCACCGACCCTGAGGCGCTGAGGGCGAAATTGACAGCCGGTGGGTAGTGGGAGCGCGGGTCGTTGGGTGGTAGTGGCGGGCGGGGGTTGCTTCGTCGCGTTACCAACGGAGTGGCTCCTCGCAATGACGTGAGGGGGATACGAGACGGCAGCACGGACTTGGTAGTTGGGACCGACCTGCGCGGTGCCGCGTTGCGCCGGACCCCCCTGCCCGCGGCTTCCCCTACTAGGTTTGTGCTGTCCGTCCAGTACCACACTACGTCATTGCGAGGAGCCACTCCGTTGGTACGGCGACGAAGCAACCCCCCATCGCAACGCTACCAGTTACAAATACCAACGCTCCTTCTTCTTCGCATCGTCATACGCCGCGCGCGCGGCCCTGACCGAATCGCTGGTCGTTACTTCCGCGGGAGGCACGTCCCACCACGACTCGTAACCGCCGACCTTCACGGAAGGATCCGTGTGGGTCACGATCACCGTGGTCTCATCCGCGGCCTGCGCGGACTTGAGCGCGGCCCGGAGATCGGCGAGGGTATCCGCGGTCTGGACCTTGACTCCCAGGCTCCGCGCGTTCGCCGCGAAGTCGATCTCCACCTGACGGGCGGACAGGGCGCCATTCGCGTCCCGGTACCGAAGCTGGGTTCCAAAACCGGCGGAACCGAGCGAGGCCGAGAGGCTTCCGATGGAGCCATAGCCGCCGTTGTCGATGAGGACCACGATGAGCTTCACGCCCTCCTGCCTCGCGGTCACGATCTCCGAGGACATCATCAGCCACGAGCCGTCTCCCACCATCACGAAGACATCGCGATCGGGCGCCGCCATCTTGACCCCCATGCCGCCCGCCACCTCGTAGCCCATGCAGGAGTAGCCGTACTCCATGTGATAGCTCTTCGGATGGCGGGAGCGCCACAGCTTGTGAAGGTCGCCGGGCAGGCTCCCCGCCGCGTTCACCACGATGCCCCGCTCTCCCGCCGCGTCGTTGACTGCTCCGACCACCTCGCCCTGGCTGGGACGCCCGGGATTCGCGATGCTGTAGATGCGCTCCACTTCCTTGTCCCAGTCGCGATTCGCCTGCGCCGCCCGCTCGCGCCACTCGGCTGGGGAGGTGTGTCCGGAAAGCGCCTCGCCGAGGGCCACGAGGGCCTCGCGCGCGTCCGCCACCAGCGCGATACCCCCGTGCTTGAAGGCGTCGAACTCGCCCACGTTGATGTTGACGAAGCGGACGCCCGGGTTCTGGAACGCGGTCTTCGAAGCCGTGGTGAAGTCGGAATAGCGCGTGCCGATCCCGATGACCAGGTCGGCCTCGCGCGCGAGGACGTTTGCGCCCTTCGTTCCGGTGGCGCCGATGGCGCCGAGAGACAGCGGATGATCGAAGGGCATCGAGCCCTTCCCGGCCTGCGTCTCAGCCACCGGTATCCCTGTGGCTTCGGCGAAATGGGCGAGGGCCGCGGAGGCGTCTGAATACAGCACCCCGCCGCCCGCGACGACGAGGGGCCGCTTCGCGGCGCCGATCAGGCCGACCGCGCGCGCGAGGGCCTCCGCGTCGGGACGCGGCCTCCGGATCTCCCACACCCTCGGCTCGAAGAACGCTTCGGGGAAATCCCAGGCCTCGCTCTGCACGTCCTCGGGCAGGCACAGGGTGACGGCGCCCGTGTCCGCGACGCTCGTGAGCACGCGCATCGCCTCGAGCGCTGAAGTCACGATCTGCTCGGCCCGGTTGATGCGGTCCCAATAACGCGAGACCGGCCGGAACGCGTCGTTCACCGACGCGTCCTGTGACGAGACCGACTCGAGCTGCTGCAGGACGGGCGCCACCTGACGCGTCGCGAAGATGTCGCCGGGCAGCAGCAGCACGGGCACGCGGTTGATGGTGGCCCCCGCGGCGCCGGTGATCATGTTGGTGGCTCCCGGCCCGATCGAGCTGGTGCAGGCGAGGGTCTGGAGGCGGTTCGACATCTTCGCGAAGGCGGCCGCGGTGTGGACGAGGGCTTGCTCGTTGCGCCCGGGGATGTAAGGCAGGTCGTTCCCCGCGGCCTGCAGTGCTTCGCCGAGGCCGGCCACATTGCCGTGGCCGAAGATGCCGAGCACTTTCGGTATGAAGCGACGAGTCACCCCGTCGCGGCGGGAGTGCTGATTCACGAGGAAACGGACAAGGGCCTGAGCCGTGGTCAGTCGGAGGGTTTTCATCGGGCTCGCTCCTGTTACTGCTCGACCGCGCTCGTCATGGGGACGCGCGGATCGGTTGGCTGGTTCTTCCAGCTATCGCGGATCCAGTGGTGCTTCGGGTCGTCGCAGAAGTTCATCGACCGCTCGGGCGCGGGGCCGGCGAGGACGTTCAGATACCAGAGGGGCCGTTCGGGCGGCGCGATCGAGGGCCCGTGGTAACCGCGGGGCACGAGGAACACGTCGCCGTCGCGCACCGTCGAGGTCACGTCGAAAGCCCCGTCCGACGCGTAGGTCTTGTGGACGCCGAAGCTCGCCTCGCCCTCGAGACGGAAGTAGTAGATCTCCTCGAGGATGGCCTCACCCGGACGATCCTCGTCGTGTTTGTGAGGCGGGTACGAGGACCAGTTGCCCGCGGGGGTGAGGACTTCGACCGCGCTCAGCCGATCTGTTTCGAAGACGCCGGGAGCGCAGAAATTGTTGAGCTGCCGGGTGGCGCCACCCGCGCCGCGGATCTCCACGGGCACCTGGTCGGCCGGGCCGTAGGCGGGCTTCAAGCGCCGCCGCGCCCGTGCGCTCGGCAGCGCGAATTCACCTCCGCCCATGGAGGTCAGGCTGAATGTCGTGTCGAGGGGCACATAGGCGAAGTCGGTCACGCGGGAGAACACGGATCGCCGACCCCGAAGGTCGAAGGTTCGGCCCTCGCACTGGACGGTGACGCCGCCCTTGAGGGGCACCACCGCGAGTTCATCGGGACCGGTCTCGATCGACAGGGTTTCTCCCGCGCCCAGCGAAACGACGCGCAGTCCGGAGAAGGCCCAGCCCGCGACTTCCGGGGTGACGAGCGCCACCGACCCCTGGGCGGCGAGGGACCCGGCGGGGAAATGGAGGTTCATTTCCGTCACCCCGGCCTTGGAACGTTCCACAAATACTAAGCTACTGACAACATCGGCAGTGTGTCAAGCATGAAGACGGGAAGGCGCCCCACCATCGACGACGTGGCCCGGCACGCGGGCGTTTCGAAGTCCCTCGTGTCCCTGGTCGTGCGCGGGGACAGCCATGTCAGCCCGGAGCGCCGGGCCGCCGCGCTTCGCGCGGTCGCCGAGCTCGGGTACCGGCCCAACGCCATGGCCCAGGGCCTCGTCCAGAAGCGCACGCGCATCGTGGGCGTGCTCGTCTCCGATCTCAATAATCCCTTTTTCGCGGACGTCATCGCGGGCATTCAGGCCCGGGCCCGCTCGCTTGGCTACCGCGTGCTCATGAACACGGGCGACCGGATCCAGCAGCACGAGGACGAGGCCATCGAGACGCTCCTGCAGCTGAGGGTCGACGGGCTCATCCTCGGCTCGCCCATGATGGAGAGCGCTCAGGTCGTGCGCGCGAGCAAGGAGGTGCCGGTCGTGGTGGTGGGCCGGCCTGCGCGCGCCGCCTCGGTGGACTCCGTGGCCGACGACGACGCCGCGGGCGCGCTCGCGGTGGTGAAGCATTGCGTGTCCCTCGGGCACCGGCGCATCGCCCACATCGACGGCGGCGACGGCGCCGGCGCCCTGGAACGGCGGCGGGGTTACGAGGAAGCCATGCGCAAGATGAAGCTTTCGAGTGAAATCGTGGTGGGGCGGGGGGCCTACACGGAGGCCGGCGGCTACCAGGGAGCCCGCGAACTCCTGGAGAGGCGGCCGCGGCCCACCGCGATCTTCGCGGCGAACGACCTCGCCGCCATCGGCGCCCTGAACGCGATCGAGGAAAGCGGATTGCGGGCGCCTCACGACATCTCGCTCGTCGGCTACGACAACACATCGCTTGCCGCCATGCGTCATCTCTCTCTCACCACCGTCCACCAGCCGCGGCACGACATCGGCCAGATGGCCGTGGACCTGCTCATCGAGCGCATCCGGGGCGGAAGGGTCAAGCCCCGGCGCGTGGTGCTCGCGCCCACCCTCGTCGTCCGCTCGACCACCGCGCCGCCCCCGCGGGAGCGGGCCCCGCTTTCGAGGGCGCACCGGGCCCCGAAGTCCCGGTGAGCGCCGCCCGGCTGCGGGTCGGCCTCATCGGCCTGGGCCGCCTTGGCCGCGTCTATGCACGCGACCTCGCGTCTCGGATCGGGGAGACGCGGCTCGCCGCGGTTTGCGATCCCATAGACGAGGTCGTCTCCGAGGTGGCCGATGAGTTCGAGGTGGGAGGGCGTCACACCCGCGCCGAGGATCTGATCGCCGACCCGGGCGTCGAGGCGGTCGTCATCGTTACCCCGACCCGCACCCATCGTGACCTGGCCGTGCTATGCGCCCGCGCGGGGAAGCCCGCCTTCTGCGAGAAGCCCGCGGCCTTGAGCCTGGGCGACGCCCTGGCCATGAAGGAGGCGGTCGAGCGAAGCGGGAGCTTTCTGCAGATGGGCTTCATGCGGCGGTTCGACTCCGGCTACGTGGCCGCGCGGGCCCGCTTGAGCGCGGGCGACATCGGAAAAGCCGTGCTCTTCAAGTCGAGCTCGCGCGATCCGCAACCGCCGCCCCTCGCCTACGCCGACCCGCGAAGCAGCGGCGGCCTCATCCTCGATCTTGGAATTCACGACTTCGACCTCGCGCGCTTCTTCATGGGCGAGGTGGGCACGGTCTCCGCGATCGGCGGCGCCCTCGCCTTTCCGGAACTCGCGACGGTGGGCGATATCGACAATGCCGTGGTCACCCTCACCTTCCGCGACGGACGGCTCGGCGTCGTCGACCTGTCGAGGCACGGGGTGTACGGCTACGACGTCTCCACCGAGATCCTGGGCGACGCGGGCGCCTTGCGCGTCGGCGCCCTGCGCGAGACGCCCCTTTCCTGGCTCACGAGGAACAACGTCTCCCACGACACCCCACCTGGGTTCCTCGATCGCTTCGCCGCGGCGTACACGGCGCAACTCGCGGACTTCGCGCGGAACGTTCTCCTGGGCCGGCCCGCGCCGGTGTCCATCGACGACGGCATCGAGGCCCTGCGCATCGCCCTCGCCGCCCGTCAGTCGCTTACGACCGGCCGGCCCGTCGAAGTCGCTTCCGTGGCGCCCTAGTGTCCGGTCTCGTAAGTGCGCGACACATGGGACCGCCGATGCATCCCCGCTCGCTGCGTTGCTCGTCGTTGCATATGCGGGATATGCGGCCTCCTCGGCGCCTTGCGATCGGGGCGCCTCGACGGTCGCATGTATCGCGGACTTACGAGACAGGACACTAGGCGTTTCCGCCGCGGAGCTTGTGCGACCGGAAGGCCGCGTAGGCGGCGATCGACGCGAAGAGGTAGCAGAAGGAGAAGAGGATGCCTTCCTTCGACCCGGAGATGAAGATGTAAAACCACAGCGCGAAGGACAGGATCGCGGGCAGCGGGTACAGCCACATCACGAAGGGCTGCGCCAGGTCCTTGCGGTGGCGGAAGAGCAGGATCACGCCGGCGCACTGCCAGAGGAAGCAGAGCAGCACCTGCACCTGGATGAGCCAGGTCGCGAGCTGGCCGAGAGAGAAGAAGCAGAAGGGCGCCGCGAGGAGGCCGACGGTGAGGAGGGCGACGTGGGGGAAGGCCTTCGTCGGATGGAGGGTGGCGAAGACCTTGAAGAACTGGCCGTCGCGCGCGGCCGCGAAGGGAATCCGGGAGTACCCGAGGATCACCGCGTAGAGGGAGGCGCCGGCCACGAACTGGATCATCACGGTCATGACGAGGGCCGCGATCCGCCCCGCCGCGGGGTCGGCGAAGGTCCGCTCGATGAAGAGGGAGGCGATGGTCCGGGACTCCTTCGCTTCCTGCCAGGGCACCATGCCCAGAATCACCGTGGACATGACCATGTACATGGCGGCCACCACCACGATGGAGAGGATGATGGAACGCGGCATGGTCTTCACCGGGTTCTTGATCTCCTCCGCGATGTTGCACACCTGGTTGTAGCCCCCGTAGCTGTACATGGCGAGGATGGCGGTGGCCCCGAGCTTCGCGAAGAAGTCGGCGTTGTACTCGTAGGCCGCGGCCGGCCAGGCGAAGGCCTGGGCCAGGGAGAACTTGAAGAGGCCGGCGATGATCACCCACCCCACGGTGAGGAAGACGATGCCGAGCAGGATCACCGCGAGCTTGCCGATGTCCTCGATCTTGCGCCACAGGAGCCCGGTGATGAAAACGCACAGACCGCCGGCCACGAGGTCGTGCTGGAGGGGCGTCATGGTGGTCCAGTAGAACTTCAGGTAGTCGGCGAAGCCGACGCCGCCGCTCGCGATGGAGAGCGGCGCCACCAGGATCACGTGGCAGATGAAGACGAACCCCAGCATGTCGCCCATGGGGAGGCCCGCGACCTTGAACGGCTTGTACGCCTCACGCAGGTAGAGGTAAGAGCCGCCGCTTCCCGGCAGGGCCGCGCCGAAGTGCGAGTACACGAGACCGTCCGCGAAGGCGAGGATGGCTCCCGCGATCCAGGCGTAGAGGATGTGGGGCCCCCCCATCGAGGTGATCATGAAGGGGATCACCAGGAACGGGCCGACCCCGACCATGCCGATGATGTTGGTGGCGGTCGCGGGCAGCAGGCCCATGCCGCGTCGCAGGTGTGGAGCTTCGGCGTTCTCGGTCATTCGGGTGTCGGGCCTCGGAGTTGCTTGGGGATCGTGGCGCGGAGGGCTCAGAGCAGGGCTTCGGCGAGGCGCACGGCGACAACCTTGTCCTTCACCAGCGGGTTCATGGCCAGGGCGAGAATGGCTTCGTCGCGCGAGCCCGAGAGGGCCGCGGCCACCGTCGCCCGCTCGTAGGCCTTGACCTCCTCGAGCATCCCGCGCACGCTTGCGGGAGGCGCGCCGACGTGCAGGGGGTGGGCGCCGTTCGCGTTCACCAGACAGGGAACCTCCACCACGTCATCGTCCCTGAGGCCCGCGATGTTGCCGCGGTTTCCCACGGAGAGAGGAATGACCTTGCCGCTGTTGTGGTGGATGGCCTGGAGGACGGAGACCGCGATCTTGTCGTAGCCCGAAAGCAGGGCCGCTTCCGTGGGTGGGTTCTTGTGCCTGGCGTCGCCCTGCCCCTCGAGGGAGAAGTAGGTGCCGTTCCGTTCCGCGAGGTACGCCTCGTAGACCTTCACCGGGTCGTCTTTGCGCGAACGCAGGGCGTCGAAGAGCGCCACGTTCATGAGGGCGATCTCCGCGCCTCGGCTGGTGCCGGCCTTGAGGGTGTTGGCGAGCGCTCGCTCCGTCCGTTCGTAGAAGTAGACGTACTCGGTGGGAAGGGCCCCGAGTTCGCGCAGGCGCGCGTAGTCGAAGAGGGGTTTGCGGTAGATCCTCGAGAGGATGGAATCGTCGGCGAGGATCCGCGCCATCCAGGGCTCGCCCTCGACCCAGACTTCGCGCACCCAGCCGAGGTGGTTGAGGCCGAAGTAGTCGAAATGGCACTCGGCCGAGGGCCGGCCAATGGCGTGGGCGATCTCTTCGAAGAGTTCGGTGGGAGTGTCGCAGATGCCCAGCATGGGCACCTTCGTGGCCTTGAGCACACCCTCCGTGACCATCCCCACGGGGTTGGTGAAGCTCACCATCCAGGCGTCCTTCGCGTGCCGCGCGACCTCCTGCGCGTACTCCACCATGGCCGGGATGGTGGCGAGCGCCATGGCCCACCCTCCGACTCCCACCGTCTCCTGCCCGATCACGCCGTGGTCGAGAGCGATCTTCTCGTAGGCGGCGCGGCGCTCGATGCCCCCGGGGCGGATGCTCGCGAGCACGAAGTCGGCGGCCTTCACGCATTCCGCCACCGTGCCGCAGGTCACGACCTTCACTCCGGCCACCCGCTCGACGAGGGGCGAGATCAGCTCCAGCCGGCCCTGGTCCACGTCGAACACGCGCACTTCGCGGATGGGCAGGCCGGAGTTCGCGAGGCCGCGCACGAGAAGCGGCGTCCGCACGCCCGCCCCTCCGATGATGGCGATATCGAGCGAGCTCATCGAATCGCGACGTCCTTCGGGCGGGCCGGGGAATTGGAGCGCTCCATCGGCCGATTATGGCATCAAGAAAGAGCGGCCCGGCCCCCGCGGGCGCGGGGAGCGTCCGCTCCCGCCTTGTTAAGCTGCTCTGAACAGGGCATGCACGAAGTCCAGATCCTCTCCGACATCGCCACCGCGATCGTGGCCGCCACCGCCGCGGCCCTGCTCGCGCGCCTGCTCAAGCAGCCCCTGATCCTCGGCTATCTCCTGGCCGGGGTGGCGGTGGGGCCGGAGATCGGGTTCGGCCTCGTGCACGATCACGAGACCATCGAACTGATCTCCGAGATCGGCCTCATCCTGCTCCTGTTCATCATCGGCCTCGAGATGGACGTGGCGAAGCTCGTGAGCGCGGGCCGGTCACTCATCCTGGCCGGCCTGCTCCAGTTTCCGATCGGCCTCGCCATCGGCCTCGGGTTCTTCCTCCTCCTCGGGCTGCCGCAGGGGGACGGACGCTTCGACGCCGCCTACGCGGCGGTGGCGGTCTCGCTGTCCTCCACCATGATCGTGGTGAAGCTCCTCTACGACAAGTTCGAGCTCGCCACCCTGCCCGGGCGCCTCACCCTGGGCATCCTCGTCTTCCAGGACGTGTGGGCGATCCTCGTCCTCGCCATCCAGCCGAGTCTTCTCGACCCCTCGCCGCTCGTCGTGGGCGCTTCGCTCTTCAAGGGAGTGTGGCTGGTGGTGGCGGCCCTCGGCGCAAGCCGGATGTTCCTGCCCCGGCTCTTCGAGTTCATCGCGAAAGTCCCGGAACTGATGCTCGTCACCGCTCTCGCCTGGTGTTTCCTCATCAGCGGGATGGCGAGCGCCCTCGATCTGTCCCGCGAGATGGGGGCCCTCATCGCGGGAGTGGGGCTGTCCACCCTGCCCTACAACCTGGACGTCATCGCGAAGGTGATCAACATCCGCGATTTCTTCGTCACCCTCTTCTTCGTGGCCCTGGGCATGCAGATTCCCGTGCCCACCCCTGCGCTCATCGGCGTGGCCGTCGCGACGTCCCTCTTCCTCGTGGCCAGCCGGTTCGCCTCGGTGTTTCCCATCCTCTTCGGAGCCGGGCAGGGTCTGCGCACGAGCCTCCTGCCCACGATCAACCTCGCCCAGATGAGCGAGTTCTCGCTGGTCATCGCGGCTCTCGGGCTCTCGCTCGGCCACATATCGGCCCAGACCGTGGCCCTGCTCACCTTCACCTTCGCTCTCACCTCGGTTCTGTCCACCTACGCGATCGGCCTCAACCACGAGATCGAGCGGGCGCTCTCCCTGCGCCTCAAGGCCCTGGGGGTGAGAGACAAGGGCGTGGCGCCCGAGGCCGAAGCTCACAAGGGCGAGGCCGATGTCGTGTTCCTCGGCTTCTATCGCGACGCCAGTTCCATCCTGCACCAGTTCGAAATGGAGGATCGAAGCGACAAGGCGAACTCGATGCTGCACGAGATCCAGGTCATCGATTTCAACCCCGAGGTGCTGGACGAGCTGAAGCGGCGCGGCATCGCCTGCCTCTACGGGGACGTCGCGAGCCAGGAGACGCTCCACCATGCGGCCATCCATCACGCCGAAGTGGTCTTCTGCAGCCTGCCCGACTCGATCCTCAAGGGAACCTCGAACCAGAAACTCCTCAAGCAGCTCCAGAGGACCTGTCCCCAGGCGAAGATCATGGTCGCCTCGGAAACCCTCCCGGGTGCACGGGCCCTTTACGAGGCGGGCGCCCATTTCGTCTTCGTGCCGCGCCTTCACTCCTCGCACCGCATGGCCGAGGTGATCCGCGCCGCGCGGGAGGAAGGGCTCGACCGGATTCGCGCCGAGGAGATCGCGTCGCTTCAGGGACGCGACGAAGTGCTCTCCTGACCGACGATCGACCGCCCCGCTAGATTCTCTCTTCCACTTCGTGGACGAGCGCGGCGAAGAGGGTGATCACGTCGTCGTTCGCCCGGCGGAGTCTTGTGGCGAGGTTGCCCGCGATCCGCCGCGTCACGGAAAGGCCGGCGGTGGGATTCGAGTCGCCGAACTGAAGGAAACGGTCGCGTTCGATCACGATCACCTCGCAGTCGCTCTCCGCGGTGACCGTGGCCGAGCGCCGGTCGGAGTCGAGCAGGCCCAGTTCGCCGAAGAAGTCCCCTCGTTCATGGGAGAGGAAGGTGACGGTGTAGCGATCGTTCGACGGAGTCTTCTTCTCGACCCGGACGCGGCCGCGCATGAGGACGAACATCGACTCGCCGAGGGAGTCCTCCTCCACGATCGCCCGGCCTCTCGAGACCTTCTCCACGCGGCACACCGAGGAGAGGCTCTCGATCGCCGACGGCTCCAGGCCGGCGAAGAGGGGAGACGTTTTGAGGTGCTCCGCGATCCTCTTGTGGTCGTCGCCGCTCATGACTCCGCCCGCGAGGGCGTGCCCCTTCCGAGCACGATGGCCAGCGATCCCTCGCGCACCACGTAGCTGTCTTCCGGGTTGAGCACGGGCCGGTTCGGCATCATGGTCTTCACCCGTTTCAGGTTGTCGACCAGGGTGTTCACGAACGAAGTCTTCTGCGCGTCGCGCAGGGCCTGGCGCTTGATCTCGATGGCGCGCCCGGTGTTCTCGAGCACGCCCAGGAGCAGCCGGCCGTTCGTCTGCATGTGCACCCGCAGGTCGGCGAAGGGACGTTCGAGGAACTCCGCGGGAATCTCGGTCGTCTGCAGGCCCTTCAGGTCGGAAAGATCGAGCATCTCGTGGAGGACCTTGGTGATTCCCTCGGAGACCGTGGCGGAGACGAGAAGGAACCGGCTGTACTCGCGGGAGAGGACGACCTCGTCGCACTTCGCGAGCTTCAGATGCTCGTCGTACTTGCTGTCGATGACCTCGGCGCAGGTGTAGACCTCGGGGGCGAGGTTTTTGACCGTCATCACCGCCATGACCGTGCGCGCGTCCTTCTCCTGGTCCGAACGGGTGACGCTCTCGTCCGCGAGCACCAGCACCCGGGCCGCGCGGGCCACGTTCGCGCGCTGGATGGCCATGGGGTCGACCACGTCGCCGCGCAGGAAGAGGACTCCTTGGAAAGCGAGGCGCAACTCTTCCACCACCGACTCCTCGGCCTGAGACACGATCACGAGCCGCGGCAGGCTTGGATTGACCTTGAGGATGCCCGCGATGAAGCCCGGCATGTCGGCCTTGTGGCCGAGGATCACGAAGTGCCCCGAGAGATGCTTGGCGTCGCTCAAACCCCGGCCCTCGCGAATGCGGCGCTCGACCAGGATGGCGGAGATCTTTCCCATGAACAGACCGACGAGGCCGATGCCGACGAGGATGACGCCGCTTCCCACGACCCGGCCCGCGTTGGTGATGGGAAACGTGTCCCCGTAGCCGATGGTCGTGACGGTGACGAGCGCCCACCACAGCCCGTCTCCATAGTCCTGGAATGCCGGATTCTGGCCGCGCTCGAAATAGACGATCCAGAAGGCGGCGAGGACGAGAAGGGCCGCGAAATAGAAGAAGAGCCGGGGGAGGTCTTCGGCCTGAAGGCGCTTCCAGAGCGTGCGCGCCCCGCCGAATACCCGCCTGTCTTGCTCGCCTTCATCGTTCTTCTTTGACACCGGTGAGGCGAATTTAGCGCCTTATCGGATGGAACTGGGCCGGACGGGGTTGGCGCGGGGCAGAGGCGTCGCCACCGGCGCCGGCGGCCTCGAGCCGTACATGGGTGGCACCACGTAGCAGGCGGCGCCCACGCAACCGGCCGTGTATCCGCCAAAGCCCGGTGAGCCCACCAGGATGGCGCCACCATACCCCCAGGGGCGATCGGCATTCGCGGCCGCCGCGGCGGCCCGCCGCCGTTCCGCGGCCGCCTCGGCGCGGCGTTCGCGATCCTCTTCCTCACGGGCGGCTCGCCGGGCCTCCCTTTCGCGTCGCTCCTCGGCGAGGGCCTGCTCGCGTTCGCGCAGCAGGAAGGCCTGCTCGCCAGGCGTCATCCATCGGCCCTCGAAAAGCACGAGGCCCAGCGCCCGGTTCGCTTCCGCCTCGTCAACGTAGTTGCCGTCCACCAGGACATGGCCCAGGGCGAGATGGGCTTCCACGTTGCCGGGCTCGAACGACAGAACGCGGGCCCAGGCCTGCCTCGATTCCCGGCGAAGTTCGTTCTCGTCCGCGAACCGCGCGAGGGCCACCAGGGAGCGGACGTCGCCCGGCACGAGGGCCGCGAGCCTCTGTCGATACTCCGACAGGGCGCTGTCCTTTCGCTCGATCCGGCTGACGCTGCTCTTCGGAACGCTCAACTGGCCGAAGCCCACGTCGATGGTGAGACTCGACGCGGTTTCCTTCACGAGGACGCCGTCGAGCCGTCCGCCGGTCTTGAGGTGAACCACGTCGGCGCCGGCCACTCCCGCGAACAGCAGAGAGAAGGCAAGGCCGAGGGGAAAGGTCCGGAATCGTCGATTCATCTGACACCTCTCAATGGCCATGGTCCTGACAAACGAGACTATGCCACGAGTCAAGCAAATCGTGTGCCCGACTAAACCACCGGGCTCTCGCCCCGGTCTTACACTTCGACGGGCCAAAGATCGGCCCAATAGGAGCGCTAAACCCAATGAAACCTTCATTTTTGATCACTTCCTTCGCAGCCGCCCTCTTTCTCTCGCCTGTCCTCGTTTCCGCTCAGGCGCCGGAAGGCCAGCCAAACCGCCCGAATCCTCGCCGGCAGGGAATGGGACCAGGCGCGGGGCAGGCGGGCGCCATGGGGCAGATGGGCCCGATGCAGGTTCGCCGCAACCTCAAGGCGGAACTCGGTCTCACCGAGGTCCAGCAGGCGGACATCCGCAAGGCCATCGAGGCCGCGCATCGTGACCGCCTCCGCAAGTCGACCGACCTGAAGATCGCGAACCTCGACCTCAAGTCCCTGCTCCGCGCGGAGAAGGTCGACGAGAAAGCGGTCGCCGCCAAGCTCGCCGAAGCCCAGGCCGCCCAGGCCGCTCTCCTCAAGCTCCGCGTCGACACCGCCCTCGCCATGAAGCGGGTTCTGACTCCCGAACAGCAGAAGAAGCTCGCGGAGATGCGCGCCGAGCCCGGCAACCGCCGCCTGGGTCAGCGCATGATGAGGCGTGGCGCGCGCATGCCCGGCATGAGGGGTCAAGGCGCACCGATGGGACGCCGGATGATGCCCGGAATGCGCGACGATGACTCGGACCTCGATCTCGACCTCGAGCTCGAAGCGGACGAGGGCGTAACGCCGGCGATCCACGGGGATCTCCGGTAGCCCCTTCCCCTCGTCGCGAGGACTGCTGAGAGAATCCCCGATGCTTGCCCAAACCGAAATCGCGCCTCCGGGCTTCGCCATGACGCGCCCGCTCGCCGAGTCTGGCGACGATGCGCGCGAGGCGGCCCGCCGCGAGGAGCAGGCGGCGATCGAGGCTTGTCTCTCGGGCGATCCCTCGGCCTTCGACCACCTCGTGATCCGCCATCAGAAGTCCATTCAGCGGGTCTGTTACCGCTTCACCGGCAACACCGAGGACGCGGCCGACCTGACCCAGGAAGTCTTCGTGAAGGCCTACCGCTCGCTTCCGAAGTTCCGCGGGTCGAGCGCCTTCTCCACCTGGCTCTACCGTATCGCGGTGAACGCCTGTCTCTCCTTCAAGGCTTCCCGCAAGAACCGGGCCGAAGAGTGGGACGAGGATCACGACGTCGTGGCCGAGGGCCCGAGCGCCGAGGAATCCCTCGACTCGAGGATGAACGCCGAGACTCTCCGCCAGGCTCTGGACAGCCTCCCGGAGAAGCAGCGCGTCACCGTCATCATGAAGGTCCTCGAGGAGAGGACCCACGCCGAGGTGGCCGAGATTCTGGGCTCCAATGTGGGTACAGTTAAGGCCAACCTCTTCTTCGCCATCCGTAACCTCCGCAAACAACTCTCCACGCAGCTCGCCACGACGATGGGCGCGCGGGGAAAGGAGCCGTCCCAGTCATGAACACGCATCGTCACCTTGAAAGCGAAGAGATCTTCGAACGGCTGACCGAATCCGGCGGGGCCGCTCCGGAAGTCGCCGGCTGTCCTTCCTGCGAGGCCGAGGCCCGCTCGCTCTCCCTGTTCCTCGCCGAGCTGAAGCGGGTCGACGCCTCGAGCGTCGCCACCACCGAGTGGGACGACGTCCTGATGCGCCGGCGGATTCGCGAGGCGGTGGCGCAGGAGAAGCCGCACGGCCGTTCCCTCTTCGATCGGTTCTTCATCCTGCGGCCCGTGTTCGTCTCCGCGATGGTGGCGAGCATCGCCCTCGTGGTCTGGAGCCCGCTGGCCTCGCGCGTCGCCGACCCCGGCCACCGCGTGGTTTCCTCGACGCCCTCCGCGCGTATCCCCGCCTGGACCCCCCTTCCCGACGAGTCCGAGGACGAGGGCCTCGCGGTGCTCGCGGCCTGGACGCCGAACGAGGACGAGGTGGCGATCGCGCGGTGTCACTTCGCGTGCCTCTCCGGGCTCAGCGACCACGAAGAAGACAATCTCATGAACGCCGTCGCCACGACCGTGGCGCGGTCCCCTCTCACCGAAGCCAGTCCCCTATGACCCGACGATTCGAACTCCGCGCTCTCGCGCCCTTGCTCATGGCGGGTCTTCTCGCCCCGCCCGCCTCCATGGCCGGCGCCGACGATCAGGCGCCGGGGCAGGCTCAGCCCGCGCCGAAGCAGAGGGCCGAGCGCCGCGACGCGTCAGACACTCCGGCCGCGCACGTGCCCGTCCTGCGCGACGAGACCTTCCGCCTGATGGACGCCTATCTCATCAGCAATCTCCAGGAAAGCGTCGGGCTCACCGACGAACAGTTCGCGAAGGTGATGCCTCTCGTCAAGAAGCTCCAGTCCGACCGGCGCGATTTCGCCCGCCGGCGCATGCAGGCGCTTCGTTCCCTTCGCAAGACTCTCCTGTCGGGGGCGGCGACCGAGGCCGGCGTGGCCGATCTCCTGAAGGAGGTCAAGACCGCGAGCGCCGAGGAGCGCGCGGCCACCGTGAGGAACACCGAGGCTCTCGATGCCGCCCTGACCCCCCTTCAGCAGGCGAAGTTCCGGGTCTTCGAGGCCGAGGTCGACATCCGTCTCCGCCACCTTCTGGCCCGCAGTCAGGACAAGGACAAGCCCTCGTCCCGCTGACTCGCCCGGGCCGCCGCGGATGACCGGCTGGCCCCTCGGTAAGTCAAACCCCGATCGTGACTTATGGGCGGCGACTTCGGCCGCGTCCGGGTGCTTGTGTTAGACTCCCGCGGCCCAGAAGACGCCGGTGTGGAAGTCTCCTGCGCAGCCAACCCTCCTCTGTCAGCGTCGCGCCATGACCCACTCGACTCTCCTTGAGATCGCCCCGCAGGACGTGCATCAGGTGGTCGCTCGTCATCTGCTCGTCGACGCCTTCGACTTCGTTTTCGATATCGAGAAGAGTCAGGGCGCCTGGCTCCACGATTCCAGGAGCGGCCGCAAGCTCCTGGACTTCATGACCTTCATCGCGAGCTCGCCCATCGGGTACAACCACCCGAAAACGAAGGATCAGGCGTTCCTCGCCCGCCTTCTCAAGGTGGCGCAGGTCAAGCCATCGCTCTCCGATGTCTACTCGGTGGAGTACGCGGGCTTCCTCGAGACCTTCGCGCGTGTGGCCATGCCCGCCTACCTGCCCCACGCGTTCTTCGTCGAGGGCGGCACCCTCGGCGTCGAGAACACGCTCAAGGTCGCGATCGACTACAAGGTCCGCCAGAACTGGCGCGCGGGGGGCGACCGTGCGAAGGAGCGGGGCCACCAGATCGTTCATTTCAAGGAAGCGTTCCACGGCCGTTCGGGTTACTGCCTCTCCCTCACCAACACCGACCCCGCGAAGACCGACCTCTTCCCCAAGTTCCCCTGGCCGCGCCTCGAGAACCCGAAGCTCCGCTTCCCGCTCACCGCGGAGGCGGCGGGGGACGTGGCGGCGAGCGAACAGCGGTCGCTCGAGCAGCTGCGCAAGGCCTTCGAGGATTTCGGCGACGACATCGCCGGCATCCTCATCGAGCCCATCCAGGGCGAGGGCGGTGACAACCACTTCCGGCCCGAGTTCATTCAGGCGCTGAAGGCGATCGCCGACTCCATGAACTGCTTCTTCATCGTCGATGAAGTGCAGACGGGCATCGGCCTCACCGGGAAGTTCTGGGCGCACGAGCACTACGGCGTCGAGCCGGACGCGCTCGCTTTCGGCAAGAAGACCCAGACCTGCGGATGCCTCGTGGGGACCAAGGTCGACCGCGAGCCCGAGAACGCCTTCAAGACCAAGTCGCGGATCAACTCCACCTGGGGCGGCAACCTCACCGATATGGTCCGTTTCCAGCGGTTTCTCGAGATCATCGAGGAGGACAGGCTGGTCGAAAACGCCCGCGTGGTGGGGGAGCATCTCCTTTCCGGCCTGCGCGGCATCGAGGCCGAGTTCCCCTCCCTCGTCTCGAACAGCCGGGGTCGCGGCCTCATGATCGCTTTCGACACCGCGGCCGACTCGCGCAAGGCCCTGCTCGCCAAGTGCTTCGAGCACGGCATGCTCGCCCTGCCCTGCGGTTCCCGGTCGGTCCGCTTCCGTCCGCCCCTGACTCTCACGCGTTCCGAGGCCGATCAGGGCCTCGACATCCTGCGCCGCGCACTTCAATCACTCCCCGGAGGAGCTCAGAAATGATCGAAAACGAAGCCGCAATCTTCATCGCGAACGACGCGATGGCCGAGATCATCAAGGCGAAGAGCGCCAAAGGAAAGATGGTGCGCGTCGCCGATGAGGGCTACTACGAAGTCCGGCTCGTGTTGAACGGCAAGAACCACACCGCCTACCTCCCGATTTCCACGACCGTGGTCGTGTCCGCCACGCCCGAGGGCGAATTCGCGTCCATCCCGGTGGAGCGCTGAGCGGCAGCCCGACCCTTTCCTGACGCGATCCTTCGGGCGCCTCGCGCCCCCGTCAGCGCATTCGAAAAAACTTCCTGGAGACAAAACCTGCATGCCTCGTGATCTGAAGATCATTCACATCGGCCTTGGCCCCATCGGCATGGGCATAGCCAAGATGGTCCTCGTCAAGGAGGGCCTCAAGGTCGTGGGCGCCTGCGACTCCGCGGCCGAGAAGGCCAACAAGGACCTGGGCGACGTGCTCGGCCTCGGCAAGAAGCTCCGCATCAAGGTCGCGGGCGATCCCGTCAAGTTCATCAAGAGCGCCAAGGCCGATGTGGCCGTGGTTTCAACCACGTCCTCGGCCAAGGTGGTGAAGGCGACCATCGAAGCTCTCATCAACCGCGGCATCAACGTGGTGACCACGTGCGAGGAGTTCGCCTACCCCGTGCCCGCGAACACCAAGGTCTTCCGCGATCTCGACGTCATCGCGCGCAAGAAGAAGGTGTCCGTCCTCGGCACCGGCGTCAACCCCGGCTTCGCCATGGACGCCCTCGCCCTCACCATGACCGCGCCCTGCGAGTCGGTCACCCGGGTGTCCGTCACCCGCATCGTCGACGCGGGAACCCGCCGCCTGCCCCTCCAGCGCAAGGTCGGCGCCGGCCTCTCCCTCGCCCAGTTCAGCCGCGCGAAGGCGGAGGGCACCGTCCGCCACGTGGGCCTGCCCGAGTCCGTGCAGATGATCGCCGACTCCCTCGGCTTCAAGCTCGAGCGCGTCGAGGAAACCCTCGAACCCGCCATTGCCCCGCGCGACCTCAATACCGATTACCTCCGCATCGCGGCCGGTACGGCCGCCGGCATCAAGCAGAGCGCCCGCGGCTACACGAAGACCGGCCTCGTGGTGAGCCTCGACCTCCACATGTACGTGGGCGCGGATTCGCCCAAGGACCACATCGTGATCGACGGCTCGCCCTCGATGGACATGACGGTCAAGGGCGGCATCGCGGGCGACATCGCGACCGCCGCCATCTCCGTGAACGCCATCCCCAAGGTGATGTCCGCCCGCCCGGGCGTCCTCACCATGCGCGACATCCCGCTGCTTCATTCGTACAACAAGGAAGAGGCGCGCAACCCGCCCAAGAAGTGAAGTGAGGATTCGGCGCCTGGCGGCGCCTCAACCTCACTTCATAGGTTGCTTCGGGCCGGCTCCGACGGGGTGGGCCCTCGCAATGACGACGCCTGCTCGCGGTGGTGCCGCAACCTCACTTCCATCCCCGGTACGCTACTTGACACGACCAGACCCGCGTCCCTAGTGTGGGAGAGTCATGTCTGGCTTCTTCTCCTCGCTCTGGACCGGGGTCGCGGGGTTCTTCGACACCCTGAGGAACACGGACTGGTCGGAGCGCCTTTCTCACCTTGAACTGCCCGCGATGTCGGTCGATCTGCTCCAGTCGATCGCGCTCGGCATAGCTCTTGCGGCCTGCGCGGGCCTCAGGGCCTGGCTCCCCATCTTCGCGGTCGGGGTTTCCGTGCGGCTCGGCGTGCTCCATCTCGGAGATTCCTTCCGCTTCCTCGGCGGGAACGTGGCCCTCACCGTGTTTGCCATCGCCACGGTCATCGAACTGCTCGCCGACAAGGTCCCCGTGGTCGACCATGCGCTCGACGCGCTCTCCACCGTGCTCAAGCCCGTGGCGGGCATGGTCCTCGCTGCCTCCGTGATGTGGACGGTCGACGACCCGATCGTGGCCCTCGCCCTCGGTTTGATGGTGGGTGCGCCCGCCTCCCTCGTCCCGCACACCGC
Source organism: Vicinamibacteria bacterium (assembly GCA_019694155.1). Classification (GTDB taxonomy): domain Bacteria; phylum Acidobacteriota; class Vicinamibacteria; order Fen-336; family JAGNNV01; genus JAGNNV01. The sequence continues at coordinate 47,669 of JAIBCN010000204.1, forward strand.
CAAGGCCACGCTCAGGGGCGTGCTCTCGCCCATCACGGCGGGACTCGCCGCGCCCATCCTCTCCTTTCTCGAAGACGTGATCGCCTTCGGCCTCGTGGCTCTGGCCATCCTCGCTCCCTTCGTGGTCGCGGCGGGATTCGTGCTCTTCGCTCTCGTCACCGGCAGGTTCTTCAGGAAGAAGATGACATCCAGCACCCCTCCCACGGTGACGGCATGAGCCCGTCGCCCCTGATTCTGGGCGCGGCCCTCGCCGCCGCCGTCCACGCGTCGAACGCCGCCCCCGCCCAGGATCCGCAGCAGCGGCCTCCCATCGTCATTGGCGCCGAGGTCGAAGTGGTGTCGGTCCCGGTGCTGGTGTACGACAACGCCGGACGGTTCGTGGGTGATCTGAAGAAGGAAGAAATCCAGATCCTCGAGGACGGCGTTCCCCAGGAGATCATGTACCTCTCGAGCAGCACCGGGGAGGACCGCATTCCCCTCTCCATCGCCATGACCCTGGACACCTCCGGGAGCATGCAGCCGAGCGTCAAGTTCCTGAAGGAGGCCGCCACCTATTTTACGGGCAAGCTGGAGGGCTCGGACGAGGCGCTGGTGGTGCAGTTCAACGAGAGCGTGAAATCGAGCTCGGAGTTCACCGACGACACCGACCGCCTCGATGCCTTCATCAACGGGCTCCAGGTCTGGGGCGGGACGGCGCTCTACGACGCGGTGCTCTACAGCCTCGACCGTCTGCGCGACCGGCCCGGCCGCAAGGCCCTGCTTCTCCTCTCCGACGGCGACGACAACTCGAGCGTCGCCGGCAAGGCGCAGGTGACCGCCCTCGCCAAGTCGCTCGAGGTCTCGATCTACGCCGTGGGAATCCAGGGCTTCGACACGCCCCGGGGATTCCTCAAGAACCTCGCCGAGGACACGGGCGGCGCCTACTACTTTCCGAACAAGACGAGCGAGCTGATCAAGGTCTTCGAGGCCATCGCGAAGGATCTGAAGAACAGCTATCTCGTCGCCTACTCTCCCAAGCGCGCGGCCGACAACACGTACCGGAAGATCGAAGTGACGGTCAACCGGCCGGAGGTGAAGGTCAGGGTGCGGCCGGGTTACATGGCCGCGAAGAAACGGAGAAACCGGCAAGGGTAGAATCGCGGCTTCCCCCCATGCCAGCCACGCCCGAACTGCTCCTGAAATCGTCGGAAGGGGAGCGCCGAATCAAGGTCGAACGCGAACGTACGACCCTCGGGCGGTCGCGCGACGCGGACATCTTCATTCCCGACCAGTGGCTCTCGCGCATGCACGCGGAGATCCTGATGGACCGGGGCGGCCTCGTCATCGCGGACCTCGGCAGCAAGAACGGCACGCTCGTGAACGGCTCGCGCATCCAGGGCCCCACGCCCCTGCGCAAGGGCGATCAGATCAAGCTCGGCGATCACATGGTCACCGTGCAATGGAGCCTCGCCGACGAGGAGACGGAAGACGACATCCAGGCCGTGGGCACGCGCGTCTTCTCCGTCCGCACCCTGCAGGAAGGCGTTCTCAAGGCGCCGAGCAGCGCCGAAGACCTCGTCCGCAAGAACCGCGTCCTCACTGTGCTCTCGGGCGCTGCCGCCGCTCTCCTCGCGCACAAGCCGATCTCCGAGACCTTCGACCAGATCCTCGACATCCTCTTCGCCGCGGTGGAGGCGGAGCGCGGCGCCATCGCCCTGTTCGAGGGCCCGCCCGGCGCGCAACTCGCCGAGGTGAAGGCCAGCAAGACGCGGCGCGGAGAGCCGATCCTGCGGGTGAGCCGCTCGATCTCGCGCCGGGTGCTCAAGGAGCAGGTTTCGATCCTCCTTCCGAACGTCCTCGAGGACGCGGTGTTCAAGTCCGAACAGAGCATCGTGACCACGGGCATCCGATCCGCGATGTGCGCGCCGCTCTGGCACTCGGACGGCGGCAAGGAATCGGTCATCGGCGTCGTGTACCTCGACTCGCGCGAACGCACCCACACCTTCTCCGAAGAAGATCTCGAACTCGTCACCGCTCTCGCGAGCGTGGCCGCGGCCAAGATCGAGAACGCGCGGCTCCTCGAGGAGAGCCTCGAGAAGCGCCGCCTCGAGGAGGACATGCGCGTCGCCGCCGAGATCCAGCGTTCCATGCTGCCCAAGGCCTCGCCCAGCATCGACGGCTACGACGTGGCCGCGGGAACCGAGCCCTGCCGGGCGGTGGGCGGCGACTATTTCGATTTCCATGTCACGAAGGACCGGCTCACCTTCGTCCTCGGCGACGTTTCCGGCAAAGGCACGGGCGCGGCCCTCATCATGACCATCCTGCGGGCGGCGGTGCGCGACCACTGGCTGGATGACGACCTCACCCAGGCCCTGAACGAGATGAACAATCTCGTCACCCAGAACGTGCCCGCCAACAAGTACGTCACCTTCTTCCTCGGCCGCCTCGATCTCAACACCGGCCATCTCGACTACGTGAACGCGGGCCACAACGCGCCCATCCTCTCGCGGGCCTCGGGCGCCGTCGACCGCCTGAAGACGGGCGGCATGGTGCTGGGCCTCTTCGAAGACGCGGCCTACGAAAAGGGCTCCACCCGCCTCGACCCTCTTGACCGCCTGGTCGTCTTCACCGACGGCTTCTCCGAGACATGGAACAGCAAGGGCGAGGAACTGGGCGAGGAAGGGCTCACGAAGTTCGTGCTGGACGTCAAGGGCGCTTCGGCTTTGGCCATGAAGGACCACCTGCTCAAGAAGGCCGACGAATTCGCCGAGGGTTTGAAGGCCACTGACGACCGCACCATCATCGTGGTCTGCCGGAAGCCGGCCTAGCCGGCGGGCTTCAACAAGCCGCTATCCCTTGCGGGACGTCCGTCCCGCGCGGAGAGCCACGAGTTCGGCGTCGAGGGTGGACACCTGGGTCTTGAGGCGCTGCACTTCGGCGGCGAGGCGCGTCTCTTCGGGTGACTTCGAGGGCAGCGAGGCCCGCAGAAGCAGCCGGAGGGCGAGGCTCCCGACCGCGCGGATGCGGGAGAGCGGCGATCCCGCGAAGGACCAGTTGCGGGAATGGCCGAGAGCGATGAGGGCGCCCGTCGTGCCCGGGGCCTCGAGGCGCAGGAGAAGCAGGGAGGCGAGGCGGGGCGGGCCGGCGATGCCGCGTTCGGTGAGTTCGGCCGCCGTGTCCATCCTCTGGGTCTGCTGGTCGCCGAGAAGCGCGGGCAGTTTCGGACCGATCTCTCCAAGCCCCGGGGCCAGCGTGAAGTGAAGCAGGCCGCGATCGGTCCGGGCCACGATCTCGCCGCCTTCGAAGCGCTCGAAGGCAAGGAGGGTCGCGCGCACGCGTTCGAGCAGCGCCTCGGGATGGGGAGCCGCCTCGGCCACGGCGAGGAGATCCTGAATCGTCTGCTGGAACATGTAACCTTGCGTGTGTCTTTCTCTCTGAAGTTTCCCGGTCCAATGTTGCCATGATCAACGTTCTTCTCATCGGCGACATCGTCGGCTCGCCCGGGCGCGCCATCCTGAAGCAGGCGCTGCCGAAGATCATGCGCAAGCGCGCCATCGATTACTGCATCGCGAATGCCGAGAACCTGGCGGGCGGCAATGGGGTCACCCGCGAGCTCGCGGAGGAGCTTCTGGGCCTCGGGGTCAACTGCCTGACTTCGGGGAACCATATCTGGGACAAGCGCGAGATCATGCCCATCATGGACGTGTTCCCGCAGCTCCTCAGGCCCGCGAACTATCCCGTGGGCCAGCCCGGCAAGGGACACCACGTCGGGAAGAGCCGCACGGGCGTGAAGGTGGCGACGCTCAACCTCTCGGGCCGCGTGTTCATGAACGGCGCCATCGACGACCCCTTCACCATCGGCCGCAGGATCGCCGAGGAGCTCCGCAAGGAGACGCCGGTCATCCTCGTGGACATGCACGCGGAGACCACCTCGGAAAAGGCGGCCATGGGTTTCTTCATGGACGGCCTCGCCTCCGTGGTGGTGGGCACGCACACCCACGTTCCCACCTGCGATCACCGGATCCTGCCGAAGGGGACCGCGTACTGCACGGACATCGGCATGACCGGCCCCTACGACTCCGTGATCGGCGTGGAGAAGGACATCATCATCAAGCGCTTCGTGGACGGCCTCCCCGCGAAGTTCGAGACCGCCAAGGGCGACCCCCGCTTCGCCGCCGTGGTGGTGGCGATCGACGAGGATACCGGCCGCGCGGCCTCCATCGACCGCATGTTCCTCACGGAAACGGAAGTTCTCTCGCTCTAGCCGCTTTCCTTCTCAGGCTCCCCGAAGATGACGACCCGGCGAAATCCGCCTCCCGGCGCGCGGCCTCCCGCCCAGGGCCGGCCCCTGCGGGAGCGCCTGCAGTCGACCTTGTTCGAGCCGCCCGCTCCCCAGGTCGAGGCGCCCGCCGAAGCCCTCGTGCCTCCGCCCGCGCCTCGCCCGGACGGCGCGCGCGTTCCCATCTCCATCAGCGAGCTCACCGATCGTCTCGGCCGGCATCTTTCGACGGCCTTCTCCTCGGTGTGCGTGATGGGTGAAGTCTCGAAGGTGACTCTGGCCTCGAACGGCCACGCCTACTTCACCCTCAAGGACGCGGGCTCCACTCTCGACGCCATCCTCTGGGCGAGCCAGAAGGAAGCGGTGGCCGTGCAGCCGAAGCTCGGTCTGCGCGTGGTGGCGACGGGCGCCATCCGCGTCTTCGCGCCCCAGGGCCGTTACTCGCTGCACGTCGAGACCCTCGACCTCGTGGGCGTGGGGGATCTGCAGCGCGCGCTCGAGGCGCTCAAGGCCCGTCTGTCCGCAGAGGGTCTTTTCGCTGAAGCCCGCAAGCGCGCGCTCCCCACCCTCGTGCGCACGGTCGGGGTGGTGACGTCGCCCACGGGAGCGGTGCGCCAGGATATCGAGCAGACTCTCTCCCGGGGCGGGGCGCGCGTGCGCGTGCTCATCTCTCCTACTCGCGTGCAGGGCGAGGGCGCCGCTCCCGAGATCGCCGCCGCTATCGCCCTGCTCTCCGGGCGTGGCGACGTCGACGTCATCATCGTGGCCCGGGGCGGGGGCAGCATCGAAGACCTCTGGCCCTTCAACGAGGAGGTCGTGGCCCGGGCCATCGCGGCCTCCCTCCCGCCCGTGATCTCCGCGGTCGGGCACGAGACGGACTTCACGGTCTCCGACTTCGTGGCCGACGTGCGGGCGGCCACGCCCTCGGTGGCCGCGGGCATGGTCGTCGACATCCAGCGCGGCGCCGCATCGCGCACCGGGACCGCGAGCGCCGCCCTTCTGCGCGCCATCGAAGCCAGCCGCGAGCGCTGGCGCCGCCGCCTCGACGCGGTGTCCACCCATCGCGTGATGGAGCGCGAACGCACCAAGCTCGAACGGCTGCGGGGCCGCCTCGCCGCCTCGTTCTCGCGCGCTCGCGTCGCCGTGGACCGGCGGCAGGCCCTGCGCACTTCGGCCTTCCGGGACCTCGCGACCCGCTGTGAGGCCCAGGCGCCCAAGGAAGTCTTCGGCCGCGCCCACGCCCGGTTGGACCGCGCCCTGCTTTCCATGAGCGCTTTCGTCGCGGCGCAGATGGACCGCCGAAAAGCGCGCGCCGTCCGGTCCTTCGAGTCGAGGGCGCTGCGCGACGCGCCGGCCCGCCTGGCTCTCCTGGCCCGCCGCTTTTCCCAGGGGCTGAACGGCCTCGTGCGGGGCATCCGGCCCGCGGTTTCGGGGCGGAGGACGAGCCTGGGCGAGGCCGCGGCGAAGCTCGACGCGCTTTCGCCTCTCGCCGTGCTCGGGCGCGGATACGCTCTCGCCACCACCCCCGAGGGGCGTATTCTTCTCTCCGCTACCGACGTGTCGCCCGGAGACGCGGTAGTGGTCCGGCTCTCCAGAGGGCGCCTGCGGACCACGGTGACCGGGCGGGATGAGGAGATTTCTTGAGCGTGGCCCCGGACCAGGAAGCAAGAGAGTCGTTCGAGGCGGCGCTCGCCCGCCTCGAGCAGATCGCGCTCGCGCTCGAAAAAGGCGACCTGTCTCTCGAGGAGTCGCTCAAGCTCTACGAGGAGGGCATCGCCCGGGCAAGGTTGTGCCAGGAGCGGCTCGAGGAAGCGGAGTCGAAGATCGAGGTGCTTTCGCAGGACGCGCGCCGCGTCCTCGACCGGGCGGCGAAAGTCGAGCCGCCCCGCTGAAGGGGATCGCGGAGAGAGAGCGCTTGGATCCAACCCTTGACGAGTTCAAGTCGCTGGTCGACCTGTCCCTCGATCGCTACCTTCCGAAAGAGCCCGCCTGGCCCGAGCGTGTTCACGCCGCCATGCGCTACTCGATCTTCGCCGGGGGCAAGCGCATCCGGCCCCTGCTCTGCCTCGCCGCCGCGCATGCGGCGGGGGGAGCCGCGGGGCGTGAGCGGGCCCTCTCGTTTGCCTGCGCCGTCGAGCTCATCCACACGTTCTCGCTCATCCACGACGACCTCCCCTCGATGGACGACGACGACCTCCGCCGCGGCCGTCCCACCTGCCACAAGGCCTTTGACGAAGCGACGGCCATTCTCGCGGGCGACGCCCTGCAGACCCTGGCCTTCGAGATCATCGCGACCGACCCGGCGGGCATCGAGAACCCCGCGCTCGTCCTCGAGGCCCTGACCGTGCTCGCCCGCGCGTGCGGCACCGCGGGCCTCATCGGCGGGCAGATGGACGACCTCAAGTACGAAGGCATCCCCGCGACTCCCGCCGACCTCGAACGCATCCACCGGACCAAGACCGGGGCCCTCATCGTGGCGACCGTGGTGGGCGGAGGCCTGCTGGCGGGCGGGACGCCGGACCGGGTCACGGCGCTTCGCGCCTTCGCCGAACCCATCGGCCTCGCCTTCCAGATCGTGGACGACATCCTCGATGTGAGCGGCGATGCCGCCGCGCTGGGTAAGACGCCGGGCAAGGATGCGAAGTCGGGCAAGGCCACCTGGGTCGCTCTTCACGGCCTCGAGGCCTCGAAGCAGCGCGCGGCCGACCTTCACGCTCAGGCCCTCGAGGCTCTCCACTCGTTCGGATCCGAGGCTTCTCTCCTGCGCGATCTCGCCTCCCGGATCATCCACCGGGTCTCTTGAGTCCGACCCGCCGCCGCCTCGACCTCGAGATCGTCCGGCGCGGCCTCGCTCCTTCGCGGGAGCGCGCCCAGGCGCTGATCCTCGCCGGCCGCGTGCGGGTCTTCGCGGTGGAGCGGCCGAAGGCCGGGGCCCAGGTGACCGAGGCAACACTGATCGAGGTGGATGGGGAAGAAGCCTGGGTCTCGCGCGGCGCGCACAAGCTGCTCGGCGCTCTCGATGCCTTCAAGGTGAACTGCGAAGGACGCGTCTGCGTCGACATCGGAAGCTCGACGGGCGGCTTCACGGAAGTGCTTCTCGCGCGCGGCGCCCGGCGGGTCTACGCGTTCGACAGCGGCGTGGGCCAGCTTCACGAACGCCTGCGCCAGGACCCCCGCGTCATCCTGAGTGAACGGACGAACGCCCGCCACCTCGCGCCCGACGCGCTGCCCGAGAAGCCGACACTCGCCACCATGGACGTCTCCTTCATCTCGATCCTGAAGATCCTTCCCGCCCTCGCCGGGCTTCTCGCCGAGGGGGCCGATCTCGTCTCGCTGGTGAAGCCGCAGTTCGAGGCCGGCCGCGCCGACGTGGCGAGCGGAGGTATCGTCCGCGACGAGGCCGTGCACGCGCGGGTGATGCTCGCGGTGGCGGAGGGCGCGCAGGATCTCGGCTTCGACGTGAAGGCGGTCTGTCGTTCGCCGATCGACGGGACTTCGGGGAACCGCGAGTTCTTCCTGCACGCGACCTCGCCCGTCGCCGCGGGTGGCGGGGCTTCTTCCGGTCTGACATGATGGCGTCATGAAGGTCGCACTGATCACGCGCGACGATCTGCCCGAAAGCGATCCCACGCGCCTCAAGGTGGTGAAGGTCCTCCAGGATCTCGGGGCCGAACTCGTGGAGAAGAAGACCCGCGGCGCCATCGATGCCGTGGTGGTTCTGGGCGGCGACGGCACTCTGCTGCGCGCGGTGCAGCGTGTCTCCACCGAGGACACCCCCATCCTCGGCGTCAACCTCGGGTCTCTAGGCTTCCTCACGGAGATCACGAGCGACGAGGTGGAGGGCGCGCTCCAGACGCTCATCTCCGGCGACTACGCCTACTCCTGGCGTTCCATGCTGAATGCCACCCTCGTTCGCGGGGACGATCACGAGCCCCTCGTCCACCAGGGACTGAACGACGTCACCATCGCGAAGGCATCCACAGTGTCGAGAATCGTGGAGTTCACGGTCTCCGTGGGCAACAAGTTCGTCTCCGAATTCCGGGCCGACGGCCTCATCGTCTCCTCGCCCACGGGGTCCACCGCCTACAACCTCGCGGCGGGAGGTCCCATCCTGCATCCCCTGCTCGACGCGGTGGTCCTCACCCCCATCTGCCCGCACATGCTCTCGTACCGTCCCCTCGTGATCCCCGCGAGCACCCCGGTGCGAATCCGGGTTCGCTCGTCCACCTCCCCCGTCCACGTGACGGTGGACGGTCAGTGGAGCCGGGAGGTCCTGCCGGCCGACGAACTCGTCGTCAGCATGGGAAAGCGGCGGCTGAAGCTCGTGACCTCGCCCGCGCGCGACTACTTCGAGGTGCTTCGCACCAAGCTGAAGTGGGGCGACGCTCCCAAGCTCAGGGGTTGATCGTGGTCGTCCGGGCTTCGACCCGCCCGAGCCGCAGGTCGCCCGTCTGCGCGCGCAGCGAAAGCTCTTCGCCAGGCGCCAGCTGAACCGGCGTCGTCACGTCGAACTCGCCGGATGAGGCGATGGAGGTCGAGCCAGAAGGCGTGTCGATCCGAAGAATGCCGTCGAGCGAACCGGTGAGGCGCACGCTTCTCAACCCCGAAGAACCCGCCCGGAAGGCGACCGCGTCGCCCGGGTGAGTGAGGGAGATCCAGCCTCCCGCGATCCGCGCCCCCCGCTCGAGCCGAACGTCGCGCACGAGCGGCGCGCCGCTGATGCGGAGCCCGCCCGGCGTCCCCTCGATGAGCGACCCCTGGGGACCGAAGGGAACGAAGCGATGCAGGCGCAGGCGGACCCGGCGCCCTTCGATTTCCGGGACGCCCTGGGTGACCACACCCTCCCGCACCGCGAAAGCGATGGGGGAATCGGCCCAGGCCCACAACGCGGCCTCGAACTCCTGGCCGCGCTGGTGAAGCCGTTCCCAGCGGTAGTCGTAGGTCCATCCGCCCAGAAGCTGAACCGCGAAGGAGAAAAGACCGAGAACGGCGCCCGCTCTGGGCAGCGCGCCGAGGCCCTCGGGAAGGAAGAAGAAGAGGGCGGGGAGAGCATCGGTGAGAAGCCTTGGACCGAAGGACTCTCCACCGTGCCACTCGTTCCAGCAGCCCATGAACGCGAGGTGGACGCCTGCCGCGGCCATGAGAGCGCGCGCGAGCGGCCGGCGTCGCTGGCCGAAGAGGCCCCAGGCCGCGACGAGAGCTATGGGCGTGAAGATCAGCAGGCCGCGCGCGGGCGAGACGAGCAGGCCGGGAAGCGACCACGGCAGCGCCTCGAAGAAGCGGCCGCTCACTCCCGCGGGGCCGAACCTCCAGGGCGCGCCGAAGAAAGCGGCGTTGTACATGGCGACTGCACCCGCCGGGAGGCTGGCGATGGCAACAAGGCCGAGACTCCGCGCGCGCGCGCCGACGAGCAGATGGATGAAGAGGGCGCCGCACAGCGGGATCGCGGCGGGTCTGCAGGCGGCGGCGAGCGAGAGGGAAAGGGCCGCGAGCAGAGCCTTCGACCTCGAGGGCGAGCCCTCGAGCCCCTCGAGGGCGTCGATGGCGATCACCAGGAAGAGGAGCACCGCGGGGTGCTGCCACAGAGCCTGCGCGGTCGAGTAGACGCTGGTGCCGAGACCGAAGAGGAGGGCGGCGCCCAGAGCCAGGCCGGGCGGGGCGCGCCGGGCGAACGAGCGGGCGAGCAGCGATGTGGTGAGGGCCGCGAGAAAGGCGGCCGCGAGCTTTCCGGCCACCTGCAGGCCGGCGGGGCCGAGATCGAAGAAGACGCGGCACGCCATGAAGAGGGGAGCCGCGAGAAGCGCGGGCAGCACGGGATAGATCGAAACGCGGCCGGAAGGGATGGCCCGCGTGAAAGGATCGGCGGCCGGATCTTCGGGGAGGATCACGGTGCCTCGCTCGACCAGGGCCCCCGCCGTTCGTTCCATCGCGTGGGTGTCGCCCGACCCGATGGCGCGGCCGTTCGCGACGAGAACGCAGAACGAGAGGGCGAATGCGGCAAGGGCCACCGGCGTGGCCGGGCTCCTCGTCCTCACCGGGACGGTGCGGGCGGCGATGCGGCCGGCTTCGCCGCCTTCAACGATCGCCGCCGCTGGAACTCGTCCACCGCCCGCTCGTGATCGCTGAGCCGTTTCGAGAAGACGTGGGTGCCGTCGTTGCGGCTCACGAAGTAGAGGTCTTCGGTCTTCTCCGGCTGGAGGACGGCGTTGAGCGCGGAGCGGCCGGGTGAGCCGATGGGGCCGGGGGGCAGGCCGGCGAAGCGGTACGTGTTGTAGGGAGACTCGTCCGAAAGGTCTACCTTGCGGATGTTGCCGTTGTACCGGCCGTCGAGCTTGAGCGCGTAGATCACGGTGGGGTCGGTCTGAAGCCTCATGCCGATGCGCAATCGGTTCAGGAACACCCCGGCGATCCGCGGCCGCTCCTCCGGCGCCGCCGTCTCGAGCTCCACGATGGAGGCGAGAGTCACGATCTGGCGCAGGGTGAGAGCCTGCCCTTCGATGGTGCGGCCTTCCGCGGTCAGCCCGAGATCGGCGAACACCCCGCGCGAGGACTTCACCATCTCCGCGATGAGCGCCGCTTCGCCAGCACCGTCCTTGAGGTCATAGGTTTCGGGGAAGAGGTACCCCTCGAGCGTCCGGGCTTCGGGGTCGAGGTCGGCGATGATCCCCGGGTCTTTGGCCGCCGTCAGGAAACCGCTGCCGCTGAGCCCCGCCCTGGCCGCGATCTCCGCCATGTCGAACATGTTCCGGCCTTCGGGGAACGTGATCTCGCGCCGCTCGACATCGCCCTCCACGATCTTCTGCTCGATGTCGAGAAGGGAATAGGGGCCCTCGAAGCGATAGCGCCCTGCCTTCATGCGCCCGCCGTCTCCGCGCATGCGTACGAGGAGGGCGAAGGCCCAGGGCCGCTTGATGAGGCCCGCGGCCATCAGCCGCTCCGCGATCCCCTGGGTGGAAGCACCGGGCGGCACCACCACCTCGGCCGCGGGGCCGCCCAGAGGCGCTTCCGTCTCCATGCTCCACCACAGCCGCAGGCCGAGGCCCGCGAGCACGAGGAGGGCCGCGGCGCGAAGCTTCATGAGGGCGGACCCGTCTGGCCGTGGGCCCGGGCATCGAGCCAGGTTTGAAGGATCAGGACCGCCGCCATCTGGTCGATGATCTCCTTGCGCCGGGCCCGCGACATGTCGGCGGCGATGAGGGTGCGCTCGGCTTCCCGCGTGGTGAGCCTTTCGTCGAACATCTCCACCGGCACCTGGAGCCTCCGGCGCAGGACTTCCACGAACTCGTTGACCTTCGCGCTTTGGGGTCCTTCGGCGCCCCGCAGGGTGAGAGGCAGGCCGGCGATCACCCGGGTGACCCCGCGCTCCTTCACCAGGGCGGCGACCCGCATCGAGTCGGCCTTGGGGCCGCGCCTCGCGATGGTCTCCACCGGGGAGGCCAGGATCAGCCCTTCGTCCGAGCAGGCGACCCCGATGGTCCGGTCGCCGATATCGAGGGCCATGATCCGCATCGTTTTCAATCGCCGGGCAGTATACGGGCGCTCCCGTGCGTAGAATGTTCGGAAGGGAAACGCGACACCATGCCAAGCAAGTACGTCCTCGAGCAGGAGTTGGGAGCCGGCGGCATGGGTCGCGTCTATCGGGCGCGGCTCACCGGCGAAGCCGGTTTCGAGCGCCCCGTGGTCATCAAGAAACTGCTCGACGCGAACGACCTCTCCTTGATCTCCCTCTTCGTCGAGGAAGCCCGGCGGTACGCCGTTCTCGACCACGAGAACATCGGCCGCATCTTCGACTTCGACCGCATCGACAACGACCTTTGCATCGTCCTCGAGTTCATCGACGGCTGGAGCCTCTCCGAGTTCATCGACCGTCACGTCCTCCTGGACCGCCTGCCTCCCGCGGAGATCGTGGTCTTCATCATCAGCCGCGTCTGCCGCGGCCTGCAGTACGTCTTCGAGCGCGCGGCCATCGTCCACCGCGACGTCTCGCCTTCGAACATCATGATGACCCGCGAAGGCACGGTGAAGCTCATCGACTTCGGCATCGCGGCGCGCAGCGGCACGCGCAGTGAGAACCTCGTGGGCAAGCCCTCGTACATGGCCCCCGAGGTCATCGCCTCGATGAGCATGGACAACCGCAGCGACGTCTTCTCCCTGGGCGCCGTCTTCTACGAGATGCTCACCCTCGACCGCCTGTTCAAGGGCGCCACCGCGGAGGCCACCCTTATCGAAGTGGTGGCGGGTGTCATGCGCTCTCCGCGCGACATCAACAAGGACGTCCCCCAGCCCGTGCTCGAGATCCTCGCCAAAACCCTCGAGCGCCGCATCGAAAAGCGCTACCAGAGCGCCGCCGAACTGGGTGCCGCCTGCGAGCACTGGCTCTACGACAAAGGCTACGGCCCCACCAACCTCACCCTGAAGGAGTACCTGAGCGCCCTCTTCGGCGCCAACACCGGCACCCTCACCCTCGAGCGGCCCCAGTTCCCGGTGATCGAACTCTCGATGTACCCCATCATCGACGGCGGCAAGACCCAGCGCCCCCGCTGACCACCGCCCGCCGGCCGTGCGTCCGCCACCGCGGGAGAATCCCTCGACGTCATTGCGAGGCCTCCGGCGCCTCGGACCGGCCGAAGCAATCTCGCGGGGGGCTGGACTGCCGCGCCGCCGCTACCAGCCGGCCTCGTCGGCCGGCCGCATCCTAGTCGTGAACCACGCCCGGACGCCGCTGCGCCACGTGCCACAACACGCCGCTGGGGTCGATGAGGTACGCGATTCGAAGGCCCCAAGGCTGGACCGCCGGCTCTTTCGGCTTCGGCACCTTGAATCGGGCCGGAAGATCCAGGCTGCTGATGTGCTTCCACCACGCATCGAGATCGTCCACCATCAGCTGCATCATGCAGTTCTCGGCCCACTCCTTCTGAAAGCGCCGCTGCAGAAGGAACCCTCCTGAACCCGCGCGGAAGATCGCGACGTCACTGCTGTCGAGGAGTTTCTCGAAGCCTATCGCCTCATAGAACCTCTTCGACAGCTCGAAATCCCGCGCAGGCAGGAAGGGTCGAGCGCATTCGGCCCCGCTCGGAACGCCCGACATGTGGGTGCTGGTGGGGTTCGTTGAATCAGTCATCCTTGGCCTGTCTCCTCCGCAACCGGGGTTGAGCCGCGGGCCCGGTGAACCTCATAGAACCGCTTCTCCACCAGTCGAAACGAACCCTCGCCGAAATGCTCCGGGCTCACCTTGACGATCGAGGCCGGATCGGAACCCTGGTCGCCCTCCCAGCACGCAAAGAGCTCCACCACCGGCTCCCGGGTCAGGCAATCCACAAGACAGGCCCGAAGGGCCGCCACCGACTCCTGAGCGCACCGATGTTCTGCCACGTCTTCCGCGTTCTCCGGGTCCGGCTCGGCGATCGGAGCCCTTTCATCCGTGCAATAGCCGAAGCCGCACGAGCAGCCCGTGTGTGATCCCAGGTAGACCACCAGAGGCTTCGAGAAGCGCTCCCGTACCATCTCCCGCTCTTCCGTGACCGGCCGGACGTTGAACCCCGGGCGATGCTGATCGAAAGGAACGGGAGCGACCGGGTGGGTTGTCGCCAGATACAGGGCCATGCACACTACGAGCACCTCATCTTCAACGATGCAGACCGCTCCTTAGGCCTCGTCGTAGGCTTTCTCGAGGGCCGCGACATCGAGCTTCACCATGGTCATCATGGCTTCCATCACGGCCTTCACCTTCCCGGCGTTCGGGTCGCGGATCAGTTCGATGAATCGCCGGGGGACAATCTGCCACGAGAGGCCGAACGGATCCTTGATCCAGCCGCACTGGCTGGGCCTTGCGCCGGCCTTGACGAGCTTGTCCCAGTATTCGTCGACTTCCGCCTGGTCTTCGCAGTCGACGTAGAGCGAGAATCCTTCGGAGAAGGTGAAGTACGAGCCTCCGTTGTAGCCCATGAAAACCTGACCACCCACGACGAATTCGGCGGAGGCAACCGGGCCGTCCTTACCGGTGCGAGCAACACTCCTGATCTGCGAGTCCGGGAATGTGGCCGTGTAGAACGCCATGGCCGCCTCGAGCTGATCGTTGAACATCAGGAAGGGTGTTACCTTGGTCATCGGAGATGCTCCATTTCTTCGGGGGGCGCGGAAAGAGCGTACCCGCTCCGTGCGCTGCGTGGGTACTCCTGTCCTGAAACAACCAACGAGGGCCTCGCAGCTGTCCGCGGGGACTTCAGGTGATCACGTCCCGGCAGCAAGCCAGTTCAGGCGCCTTTGTCCGGTGCGCGGATTTGCTGGGCAGCGTGGCCACCCAAGCTTCATCGAGACGGGGGGGGTGGCAATGACGGCTGGGCCAATTGCCGGTTTCGAACGCGGGTCTCAAACCGAGGCCTTTGTTCGTCAGCCTTGTGGGTGTTACTTCTCCACCACGCAGACAAGCCCTTCGCCTGACGGCTGACTCTCCACCGGGCCGACTCTGCCGGCGACGCGCCAGCGGAAGGTGCCTAACCAGGGGAGGCGGAGATCGAACTCCCGGGTGTCGATGTCGAGTGAGACCACGGGGACGTCGGAGTCGATGGCGAGGAC